>JAKUPR010000005.1 GCA_022450585.1 Anaerolineales bacterium
TCTCAAATCTTCACCAGAGAAGAAGGGTGTCTCTACAAATCCGGTGGCAATGAGAACCCGTCTGACATCTATCAGAGCCCCCGTAGCATCAGTTGACCCAAGGTCAGCATGGGGTAATGGCACTGGCCGGACGACACCCACTGCGCGCAGCCGCACATTCACAATCTCCAGTGGTGCATCCACGTCACTATGGCCATATTGCTTGTTATGCGCCCGGTGAAATTCAGATTGATACCCAGTATTCAGAGCTACAGACAATTCGTACGACTGCCCCTGATAACGCACATCTAATTCACGCTCTACAATAATATGCTGGGCAGGGATATTTTCAGTCTCCATGTCCTGCCAAGCTCGAACCTCCAAGGGTTCAAACTGTCCATAAATCTCCGGATATGGCGTAGACCCCGGAAGCATCACTGTCTGAACATAATCCTTGATTACATTTGCGCTAATCATCCCCAAAGCTGAAAGGGTTGAAGCACATCGTGGAACCAGAGCGCTGCGCATTCCAAGTGCTCGCGCCACTGAACATGCATGTAACCCGCCAGCACCGCCATATACAAATAGCGTAAAGTCGCGCGGGTCAAAACCACTTTCAAGCGAGACCAAGCGTAATGCACGCTGCATACGGGAATTGGCAACATCAATGACTCCGATAGCAGCCAATTCGACCGGAGTGAGCCCTAGCGCAGATACCCGCCCAATATGATTAGCCAAGCGCTCCAATGATGAGAATGCTGCATTTCTATCCAGTTCCATATGACCGCCGATAAATTTTTCTGAGGCTATCCGACCTAGCACCAAATTTGCGTCCGTTACAGTAGGTTGATTCCCACCTCTTCCGTAGCACGCAGGACCTGGATATGAGCCAGCACTACTAGGACCTACCTTCAGGGCTCCACCTTTATCTACTTGCGCGATAGAGCCACCACCCGCCCCGATTGTATGTATGTCGACGACCGGAATACGAATAGGTAGTCCACCAACCTCTGCTTCACTGGTCAGTGAGATGTCTCCCTGATAGAGCGAAACATCAGTAGAAGTTCCTCCCATATCAAAAGTCATAAACTGTCTAATACCCACTTCACATGCCACATAAGCGGCCCCAATAACCCCACCAGCTGGACCTGATAAAATAGACCGTACAGCCTGCGCACGGGCCCGATTGACACTAATACTTCCACCGTTCGATTGCATAATACGGAATTCAAATCCTGTTGAACTAAACTCACTCTCTAATCTACCAAGATAACCGCTGAGTACGGGCGTGACATAAGCATTGATGACAGTGGTGCTAGCACGCTCATACTCCCTAAACTCTGGAACAATTTCACTAGACAGAGAAACTGAGAATCCAGCCTCACGCAGCATTGATGCAACACGCTGCTCGTGTTTAGGGCACAAAAACGAAAATAAAAAGCTCACTGCCACAGCTTCGAACTTTTGTTTGAGGAGATCAGATTTGAGAGCGAGAAGTTCATTCTCCATAAGAGATTGCAACACATTTCCGTGGCAATCCACTCGCTCTTTAATTTCATAGCAGTCAACTGGTGGAACAAGTGGGGCCGGGCGGCCACTGAACAAATCGTAAATTTGCTCACGGTTTTGTCGTCCTATGGTGAGAAGATCCCGGAATCCGTTAGTCGTCACGAATGCCGTGCGAGCACCCTTACGCTGCAACAATGCATTCGTGGCAACCGTGGAGCCATGAACGATAGAGGTTGAGCCAGCAACATCAATAGACACACGATTCATTCCTTCTAACACAGCTTCCTCAGGCGCCCAGGGAGTGGAATTAAGCTTGAAATTATGTAAGTCACCGCTAGTTTCATCAAGAACAACAAAATCAGTGAAAGTGCCGCCGATGTCAACGCCAACACGCCAAACGTGACTATTCATATCATGCACTATGATATCTTAAGCGGTTAGTATCATCCAGCCAGAGTTTGACATTGCCTTTACGTGAATGAGATAATCATGAACTTACACCTGAAAACAGTGACCTAACCAACATTCCTCGAGAGTATGAAAACTGTTAACCACATTTCCTCCCTATGGCTTTTGTTGCCTCCTGTAGCCCTATTCATTATATATGCGCCGTCCCTTGGATGGCCTTACTTCTGGGATGACCTTACTATAATCACTGACGTACGCGCTCATTCCTACCGAAATCTGCTGACCGAAATCGTCCTAGGTCGCTATAGGCCATTTGATCGCGGTCTCATTAAGGCCATGGATCACCTATTAGGTCCACAGGGTGCAGTTTTTGGACACTTCTTTGCATTGGCCACTTCCACGATTAATGCCACACTGTTAGCACAACTAGGACGAAGGTTATGTTCATCTCGAGTTGGAATAATTGCTGGTTTACTGTTTGCGGCATATCCTCTTAGCTACCAGGCTGTACCACAGATTGCAGGCTTGGCTCATCCTATGGGCTTGCTACTAGCACTAGTCGGCACTCACAGTTACCTCAAGTTTCGACATGGCGGACGATGGTGGTGGTTGGTGGGCACTTGTTTAGTCGTAGCAGTATCCCCCTTAACGGTAGAGACAGGGGTAGTGACAGGGATATTAGTTGCATCAAGCGAGATTCATCTGTGCAGCAAAGAACGGCCAACACTACGGAACATAATCTTGAAGCCACTAGCTCCGATAACGATAAGCCTTCTAGGCGGCATCTGGTTAATACGGATAACTGGAGTCCATTTTTCCCCAAATCACCTTGACCTCTGGAAAAACACAAACTATTTTCTCCAAGGAATGGCTTCTCCTGTTTCATCCGCAGCTCGCCACTTTACCGAGGCCGGACTGACTGAGTACGAGACGGTGTTTCTAGTGAGTGCCACAACCATTCTTTTGCTACTACTTCCATTGGCACTAAATGCCGGTCGCAGACATATACTGCTTTACAGTTTGGCTTGGGTTATAGCTGGATCTATCGTGCCCTGGTGGACCCTTCCTTACGATTATGTGATGAACAGCCCTCGTGTTCTCTATTTGCCATCCGTCGGAATTGTTCTGATATGGGCCAATTTAATTGCAGAGGCCTGGACTCGTATCCAGCTGCGCTGGCTCTCCGGAGGTGCCCTTATTGCAATACTGTTCTTCGGTGTCTCCTTCATACGTAGCAATCTACGCCTCTACGAGATTGGCTTGCCTCCAATCTGGGGTCTGGCGCGCTCTGCAGCTGAGCGCCCCAATGATCATCTGCTGGTTGTCAACCTTCCAGGTTGGCTTTCTTGGCCCAATTTACATTACATAATTGGACACGAGGGGGCAATGCTCATGGCAATGGAAACTTCCTCTCAAGAGTTGGCGCGCTATAATGCATTCAGTGCAGCTGACGTCGTTTCCGCATCTTTCGGAAACATAATGGAACAAACGCCTTACTACGTAGGTGTATATGGTGAATCTCAGAACTGGGAAGGTTTGGCAATGGCAATTCGCAGCGTCGACGACGTGTACCTGACAAACTATAATGGGGACAAACCGGCAACTCTAGAGCATGTCGGAGGAGTGAGCACGGACGATACAAACGAATACGTGGCAAATTTCAATAATCGTGTCTGGCTCACAGGTGCACATGCCACTGTACAGGAAAACATAATTCAAATTGAGCTTGGCTGGTATTTGGTGAAAAAAACACAAGGTTATGATGCTTTCGTACATGCTATGAACTGTGACGGGACTGTACTGGGATTGAAGGATGGTCCCGCCCTAGGAAGGATGTACCCAATTTGGCAATGGCAGCCGGGAGAAACGATAGTTGACCGACGTCAAATCCGGTTAGACCCTTCACAAGATGCTTCATGCTTTAGATTAGAGATCGGTCTGTTCAACCCAGAAACCAACGAGCGGATGCGTGTCCTTGATTCCCTAGGATCAGAGTACCTTAACCACATTGTCCCTGTACATACAAATTAGGAGAATTTCAATTCACCAATGAAGGAATTTAACGGATTTTATCTGCTGTCACTCGGATGCTCCAAGAACATGGTAGATAGCGAGAGCATGGCAACACTCCTAGGAAATGATGGTTTGTCCAGGACATCAGATCCCGAGAAAGCACAGACGTTGATTGTGAACACGTGTGGCTTTATAGGTCCAGCCCGCAAAGAGTCAGTGCAGGCACTTCAAGAATTAGCAGCTCGAAAGCAGTCCGGACAACAACTCATTGCTACAGGCTGCCTATCTCAGCGCTATGGCGCACAGCTTATCCGTGATGTGCCCACTATTGACGGAATACTTGGTACACGACGCTGGATGGACATTGTTGAACTGACAAAAAGTCTGCAGCGCAGAAAATCTGCCAAACCTATTTTTCATTTACCCGAAACTCCAACAGTGGGCCGAGATGAACACGGGGCCCCCCGTGTGGCTGCACTAGGAGGCAGTGCCTATCTGAAAATAGCCGACGGATGTCGCCGCCCCTGCTCATTCTGCGCTATACCGCTCATCAAAGGCACTCATGTCAGCCGCACCCCTGAATCAATCATTGATGACGCCCAGCGACTTCAATCTTTAGGAGTACAAGAACTGGTGCTAATCTCTCAGGATACCACGGACTACGGAAATGATTTGGGACAAAAAAATGGTCTGGTACAACTGTTGGAAAAACTAGTGAATGCTGTACCAGACATTCCATGGATTCGCATCATGTATGCATATCCAGGTTATGTAACCGACGAACTCATAGAGGCCATGGCAGTCCATCCGCAAATATTACCCTATCTGGATATGCCGCTACAACACGGTAACCGGCAGACTTTGAAGCGCATGAAACGCCCTGCCAATCTCAATTGGGTGCACAGCACCATCCAGAAATTACGCTCTGCTATGCCAGAGATATCCATCCGCTCCACTTTTATTGTGGGCTATCCAGGTGAGACAGAGGCCGAGTTCCAGACACTGCTGGACTTCGTTAACACACTAAAATTTGACCGAGTGGGTGCTTTTACATTTTCATTCGAACCAGGTACTGACAGCGAACCACTCGGGGATCCCATACCTCAACATGTCAAGGATGAACGCCTCGGTAAACTGATGGAGATGCAAGAATCCATATCACTCCAAAAAAATCATGAATTTGTTGGCCAAAGTCTTGACGTACTAATTGAAGGAGTAGGCGATGGTTTGAGCATAGGCCGCAGCTACCGCGACGCACCAGAAATTGACGGAGTCGTGATTATTGAAGATGAGCTGGAAGTGGGGAAAATCATAACGGTACGAATCACTGGCGCGATGTCGCACGACCTGACTGGCATCAGAGTATGATCCCGCAGTAAACAGTGTGCAATCACACTCGCAATCAGGGATTTGCACAGCACTAGAAACTTGTCAAGCTTTCTCAGTATGACAAGAACATCCCCCTGAAGTATGTCGCTCACATGGTGATCCCGCTTTCGCCGCCAATGCTTCATACTCTTTCCACGGAACAATATCTTCTCTACGCACATCGTGCTGCTGTCCCTCAAC
The DNA here is from genome assembly GCA_022450585.1 of Anaerolineales bacterium. Lineage (GTDB taxonomy): Bacteria > Chloroflexota > Anaerolineae > Anaerolineales > UBA11657 > CAJWGI01. Next base: position 5,479 of record JAKUPR010000005.1, read on the forward strand.
AACAACAGTAGCGATATCAGCAAGCGGTTTCAGACCAACAACTTTCCCTGCTCCGTGAGGGGTGCCAACGCGTTTCTTTATTTTTGGTAGATGTTTCCGAGCATCCACATATTGCTCATACTCATACTGTAGACAGCAACGCAGACGTCCGCACATGCCGCTAATGTCCTCGGGATTAAGAGATATCCCCTGCGCTTGAGCCATCTTGATAGTGACAGGACTGAATTCCGTCAAGAAGGTAGCACAGCACAGGTCACCACTACAAGCACCGATTCCACCAAGCAGCTTAGCAAGATCACGAGGGCCAATCTTTACCATATCTACGCTACAATCAGGGAAAGTTTTGCGCAATCTAGAAAGCATTCGCCCCACGCCACTGTACTCGTCTTCAGTAACAGTATAAAAAAAGCTCAATCGAGATCCATCAAAATTATATTCAGCTTGATGATACTTTATTCCGCTCGGTTTCAACTCAGTGGCAATGCGCTTGCAAGCAACAAATGCATCCGGATCCTTGGCCTCCCAAGTCTGCTTCAAAACTAAATCCCTTGGGGTCGCCAGTCGCAAAATCTTTTTTAATTTTGTGCCATCTTTCCGAGCTTTGGAACTGGCGGAAATTTTTGCCACTTCAGCCATCTGAATGCCACGCCTAGTTTTCACAATCACGTGGTCTCCCACACCCAACCCCGAATGCTCGCTAGCATCAAAATGGTAAATTTTTCCAACCGACTTAAAGCGAACCTCCGCAACAATTTTATCTGCTACTTTTGCAGTGACCACGTTAGCTAAATTATCCGATCACTTCTATCGGAATGGATCCCACCTGATCCTTACCTGCTTGCGCTGCCACTTTCTCAGAGACAGCAAAGGCAATACTCCTGAGTGCAGCTGCAGATGCAGAATTAGTACCCCCAACTACAATCGGTGTACCTTCATCGCCCCCCACTCGCACATCTGGGTCTAATGGAATCTGACCCAAAAATGGCACATTAGCATCCCCGGCCAACCGCTCACCTCCGCCCTGACCAAACACATCCACCCGTGATCCATCTGGCATGGCGAGATAACTCATGTTCTCCACAACCCCAAGTATCGGAACCTTGAGTTGCCGGAAAAGCTCCAGACCACGCCGTGCATCCGCAATAGATACGGCCTGTGGAAGCGTGACGATAACTCCCCCGGTCAAAGAGAGAGTTTGTGCCACACTCAGTTGCGCGTCACCTGTACCTGGAGGTAAATCGACAATTAAGTAATCTAAACGGCCCCAATCAACGTCTGCCACGAACTGGCGAATGGCCGAGTGTAACATAGGTCCGCGCCAAGCCAATGGCTGTTCTGCGCCAACAAGTAAACCCATGCTTACTACTTTGACGCCATGCGCCTCTGCCGGTATGATCGTCTTGCCACGCGGCGGAGGCAACTTATCGACACCAAGCATAATATGACAATTAGGGCCATAAACGTCTGCATCTAGTAAACCAACCGACAAACCACTTTGGGCCAACAAAATGGCTACATTGACTGCCACTGTGGATTTGCCAACACCACCTTTACCAGAGGCTATAGCCACCGAGGACAAAAATTGCGAGGCAGATTCTCCCTCAGTACTCACTCCTGTTCTACCTCGGTTATGGCATCAGACATTGAGCGTTTCTGGATTTTATTTGACCCTCGACGCAAATAATCATCAACATCATCACGAGCTTCGTGGAACTCATCGGTCAAATCATCATCGCTACCTTTGTAACGACGGGTTACTTGCTGCGCACACGCAGTACAACCCAAACGCGCCCGATGTGAACCTGCATGACAAGTCATGCAGCCCGCATTTCTAATCATCATTAGGGAAAAACCATGCTCATCTAATGAACCTTCCGGCTGCTCACATACTGAGTTCACTAGCTTGTCCCAACGCGCACCCCGCAAACCCTGGAGACATGGGATGACACGCGCAGGGAAAAGCAATTCCGCGTCAGGCTGATACATTTGAGATTACAGGTTTTAACACCAGATTAGTAAGAATGTGATAACAACATTTGTCAAGTGTACTCCGAGGATTACGTGTACTCGGCCAAAAAGAGATTACTCCACCCCGATGCCGCGCTATTGTCAACATATATGCCCCAGTCCCATCAAGACAAAGATGCTTTTTTTTCTGCGGCTATGCGTTTCTTTTCAGCCGCAGCTGCCTTACGAGCTGCTTTCTTAGCTTCTTCCTCAGCGCGAGCTTGCTCCTCGGATGCGTAGTCTGTCGGACAGATGCTCGCATAATACTCTACCGGCTTATCCAAACGGTCCTTATCAAAAATATGCGCTTCAGTACGATCGTAGGATGCTAGTTCATAATCATGATCCATTTTGATTGCATCGAAAGGACAATACTCGGCACAATAGCCACAATTCATACAAATATCAATATCGATGAAGAACCTGGTGGGCTCTGGTATCGGACGGCCAGTGTCCGGATCTGAGGAGCGCTCAATCCAGATACACTGGGGCGGGCACACTTTCGCACATATACCACAAGATGTGCATCGATCTGTCCTACTGCCATCTTCGTGTTCATCGTACAGTAGAAACGGAATAAAGCGAAAGCGCTCTGGAACCGGAAGTTTTTCTTCCGGGTATTGTACAGTGAAGACACCGCGCCCCTTCGTACCTTGACGAACATTCAAGGCATCATCACTATAATAACGCTGCCCGAGGAAGCTCAGATCGTCCACAAAACTATCGATGAGGTGCTTTATAGTCACCCCCATGCCACGTAGAATTCCAGTCCCGTACATATATTTCAGCCCCTATCGGTCCACTTCGCCCAACACAATATCTATGCTTCCCAGAATCACCACCGCATCAGCCACCTTATGACCCTTGCACATTTCTCCAAGCACGGTCAGGTTAATAAAGGAAGGTGCACGCACATGATAGCGATATGGATTAGTCTTGCCCTTAGAAACCACGTAATAGCCAAGTTCACCTTTAGGGTTTTCCACGCGCCCATAAGATTCTCCCTTCGGAACACGCACATTGTATTGCGGTTTACCAGTAAAAATTTCGCCTTCCTCCGGAATTTCCCGCATCACCTGCTGGCAAATCTTGACACTCTCGCGCATTTCATCGATACGTACAACATAGCGATCATACACATCGCCATTTGAACGTGTACACACCTCGAAATCCAAACGATCATATATGCTATAAGGCTCGGCACGGCGCAAATCATATGGCACACCCGAAGCTCGTAATAGTGGTCCAGCTGTGCTATATGCAATTGCCTTATCTGCTGGGAGAACACCCACACCTATGCAACGACTACGCACGATTTCGTTGCCGGTCAAAAAGCGATCAAGCTCATCAATTGCCGCCGGCAGCCGCTCGTTAACCAAGTCTCCAATAAAATCCACAGTATTCTCATCACGCAGAGTATCTGGAAGATCTCTCGCCACACCACCAAAGCGCATGTAATTACACATCATGCGAGAACCAGCAGTGGCCTCAAATATGTCCAAAATCAGTTCACGGGCGCGAATGGCGTATAAGGCCGGAGTCTGGAACGCGCCCAGGTCGTTCAAGAGAAAGCCAATGGCCCACATATGATTGGACACACGAGTCAGTTCCGCCATCAGAACTCGGAGGTACTCCGCCCTCTCCGGGACATCCACTCCCATCAGTTTCTCTACTGCAAGCGAATAACCAAGGTTGTTGCTCATAGAGCTCAGATAATCGAGGCGGTCTGTATACGGCATATTTTGCAGAAAAGTGTTGCGCTCGCCAATTTTCTCGTGATTGCGATGCAAATAACCCATCACCGGCTGCAAATCCGTAATCGTCTCCCCATCAAGCGCCACCACCATACGGAAGACACCATGGGTAGATGGATGTTGGGGGCCCATGTTCACCACCAACGAATCTGTTTTCAGTTTTTTGCCATTGGAACCGGACTTGTTCAATCCAGCATACAGGCTGCTATCATCTTCTGGCGCCCAGTTGTCGATATCAAACTCATCAGGATAACTGACATTTTTCCCGAAACGATTTTCTGCCTCGCTACGCTTCACATCACCACCCGGCCACCTGCTGTCGAATGGCTTGTTTTCCTCCTCAAAGTAAGCCTCTTGCCAATCCTTGCGGAGAGGATGGCCAGCGAATCCGTCCCACATAAGAATACGACGCAAGTTGGGATGGCCTTCAAACGACACCCCATACATATCAAAAATTTCTCTCTCCTGAAAATCTGCGCCTGGATAGACCGACACTAGCGAGGGTAGTATTGGATTTTCTCTATCAACCTGAACCTTGAAATTAAGAGCAGGTCCACCACTAGTTTGGTAAGCATGATATACAACCTCTATCTTACCTTCATCGAAGTAATCCACTCCTGTAACCGAGGAAAGATAATCGTATCCTAGCTCATCTCGGAGCACGGTCGCCACATCCTTTAAGCTCTCAACCGATACGACGTAACCCTCGTAGCCATCGCGATCATCCGTACGCAGTGCATTGCCAAACCTTGCGACAATTGAGTCGGCAACTGGTACCTGTTCCGGTGCTACAACATTGCGTTCTTCTTCGGACACTTATCTATGCCTCAAGCGTTTCTGCGGAATCACCCGGCTGGCCTGCTTGTTGTGCCAACAATGCGTGTTGGCGTGGATCCAGTAAATCCGGACCGAGTACCGGAATCGGCACAGCCTCGCTAGCATTCTGACCATACCAACGCACTGCCTTTATCGACTGATTGTCAATTTTCTGCTGCAGCTTAATCAGACCATGAAGCAATGCTTGCGGGGTGGGAGGACACCCAGGCACATATACATCCACAGGAACAAATTTATCAATACCAGAGACTACATTATATCCTTCCTTAAAAGGCCCGCCGCCGCTAGCACAAGCGCCCATAGCCATCACATACTTGGGCTCAGGCATCTGGTTGAACAAACGCACAATCTGCGGCACCATTTTCTTTGTCACCGTGCCGGAAACTATCATTAAATCCGCTTGACGCGGTGTAGCTCGGAAGACTTCCATGCCAAAACGAGCGATGTCGAAGCGGCTAGCAGCAGTGCAAATCATTTCGATCGCACAGCACGCCAACCCAAACACCATAGGCCATATAGATGAACGCCTACCCCAATTATAAATTCTGTCTAAGGATGTAATGGTGACAGCAGACTGCAGCTCATCCGGTACTGGAACATTCGGGTCATTCAATTCATTTTCCATCAGGGAAAAACTCCTTGCATGCGTTTAGCTAGGCTATTGATGGCGGTGTGGCTCCCAGTAGAAACAACTCCACCACCTTTATTCCGAGCCACTGAGTACATAAACCAGAAGCCGACGGAGCAAAAATTACAATTTTCACAACCTAGGGAGAGATTATATGATTATGCCTATTCTTTGTCAAGAAATTGGACAACATTCTGCAAACCTGTTTGACAAAATCACCAATCAAGATACAATCAACGAGTGGGAAAAGATACAATAAACCGGACGGAGTTTACTTAGTCTTAGTTGAGCAGATATATAAATCATGCAAGACAAACGTCGTCAGATCCTCAATATACTGAAAGAGAAGGGGGCTGCAACCATTCAAAAGCTCAGTGCTGAGCTTGATGTTACTGGGGTAACTGTACGGCACCATCTAGATACACTACGAGATAAAGGCTTAGTGAGCGAACCGCAAGTTATTCATCGCAATTCTCCTGGACGCCCACAGTTTGAATATAGGCTTACTCCAAAAGCCAACGAGCACTTTCCCAAACGTTTTCAAAGCATTTCTAACAATCTACTGCAGGAAATTAAGAGCCAAAGTGACGGGAACGAATTGTACCAAATTATGATGGGCGTTGCGCAAAGAGAAATCGTAGATGCACCAAAGCGACGAATCAACAGTTCTTTTGAGGATCACATTGGTACAATTGTAGAATACCTAAATGGCAAGGGGTACCTAGCCAGTTGGGAAAAACACCCGGACGGCATCATGCTTCACACAAGCAATTGCCCTTTCGAGGGAGTGGCAGAGCAACACCCAGAAATGTGTCAAATGGATGAGTATATGCTCTCATCATTGCTCGGAGTAGCCCCAAGATGTGTGAGCCACATCGCTGAAGGTAGCAGCAGCTGCTCATATATAATCACTGATTCGGATATCGTGGCGAGCGATACATGAAGTCTTGGTAATACTCAGCATAGTTCTTCATACCAATATCTATTTTATTGACGGACAATTCAGTTGATGCTAAAATATGGCAGTGGGCAAAGTAAAGACACCTTAACCGGAGATCAATTATGAGTACATTGGAAGCCGCTATCGATACAGCTGTAGAAACAATAGCTCCTGAAGAAATAACACTAACCTCAGGTGCACGTGATCACGTCACCAAGTTGCTGGATGAACGCAAAATGGCTGGTCATGGGCTACGTGTTTTTGTGTCTGGCGGTGGGTGTTCAGGTATGCAGTACGGTATGGCACTAGAAGCAGAGCCACGTGAATTTGACACCATTGTTGAAAAAGAGGGCATTAAAGTCTTTGTCGATCCAACATCACTCATGTATATGCGCGGTGCCTCTATTGATTATGTAGATAGTCTTATGGGCGGCGGTTTCAGTATCGACAATCCACAAGCTGTTGCTAGCTGCGGGTGTGGACATTCATTCCGTACAACCGATAACGAACCTGCTCCCACACCTGCGTCAGGTGGCTGTGGCAGCGGTTGCGGTTAAGTTAGGACTAACCTTATAACCGCACCAAAATACTGTTTAAAGCTACCGGCGCACAGCCTTAAAACGACAGACAGCCTAATTACAGCTTTTCATTGATTTCGGTCTTAACTGCGCTGGCGCAGGATTGCAACAATACCGGAAATAATCCCCAAAGAAAATAGTCCGGCAATCAACACTATAGGTGGCAAAGCGCCTCCATCCTCATTAGGTGTCACAAAGGTCGGTTGTGCCACAGGGGGTGCCGGGGTGAAAGTCGGCAGCTGAGTCACCCGCAGCGTGTCCTCCGGCGAGAGAGTAAGTGCGGCAACGGGTAATGCTGGCAGGGTCGGCGTGGGTGGAAGATCTACTTCAGGGAGTTCATCCACAACCGCTTCTTGCACAACCACCAGAGGAGAGTACACCCAAGCATAATCATTCGTTCCTACAGGATATTCAATAGCAATCCATTCTCCAAAAGACGTGCGCCCTATCGCTCGTGCAAACTGACCGGCAACTAGAACTCCTACTTTTTCGTAATTCGTACCCGGACCGCTGCGTACATTCACTCGATCGGGAACGAGAATGGACGGCCCACTCACAGTGGGCGTAGGCACAAACGTTGCGGTAGCAGTTGCAGTCTTGACTGGTGTCTCTGTGGCCCCTATCTCCTGGGCTAATATACTTCTGTTTCCCTCAAAAGATGCAAACATAAAAAATACGAGCACGATTAAGACAAATACTTGACGCGCGGATGCCATCCGCTCTGCATCAGCAGCCCTGATACCCTGCTTACCTTCATCCATCACGTACCTGATTGCTCACGTTTGATACCATAAATCCCAGTAGCGAAATTCACCTAAGTATACTGCGAGTATCGCAGGAATTTATTCTCCAACCGTAACAGACAGAAGCGAAACGGCGCGGTCAGCCCACTCAGTACCATCAGTACCGTAAGCAGCTGCACGTATGCCAGTAACAGAATCATAAAGACCAACAATCACCCTGTAATCTCCGGGCGACAAACCACTGCTGCCGGCAAGAATACGCAAGTCGCTCACAAGATGGCCTGGTTCCCAGACGGATGTAGGCCAGTCACCTTGCACTGGAGGCCCGTCCGCTTGCGCAACTATTTTTTCATCACTATTCAACAGATGCATGAAAACTGTCCAATCGCCACTAATGCTTTCTTCCGCCTGCCAGAATAGAACAATTCGCGAGTCCTCTTCTACCTCAGACAACACTGTGTATCCAACAAGTGTAATGCCAGAAGCAAAAGTGGATCCAATTTTTGTCTCCACAAATTCTTGCGCTGATCCTTTAGGCAGCAATCGACCAGCGTCTAACATTAACGAGTCAATTGCCGACTCATTGGCCCTAATCACCAACCGATCATTTAGAGACTCTTGCCAAAATGATACATCGATGTGCAACAGTGTAGGACCAGAGGATTGAGCAACGAGTGGGATAGAGTAATAATCAGCATACACTACCCCAGGAATCCAATCCCCGGTTGGGAGTAACCCGCCCCCGGGCCAAGTATCAAGCTTGCCAACGTTCTCCATATTACGTCCATGCACATTCAACGCGAGGTTATAATCAGCATCTATCTCATCAATTCCACGCCAATATAATGTAACATTCATGGTGTCTCCCGGAAGAAATGTGTCATCGGGGACAGAATAGCCGATGAGTTCAATCACAGAATCAAAAGTAGCATCCGTATTTATTATGTCAGAGGGTATGTCCATTTCCATCATGGGTAGTGGCGGGCTATATCGCGGAGCAATATATACAATCGCTACTGCTAGAGAAACAATGAAAAGCACAGCAGTCATAATCCAAGCAACTAGCTTCTCACGTGATTCTCCGCCCAGAACAACAACTCCAGCGGCTAGATATGTGCTCATGACGGCAACTGCACCGAGAGCGTGCCGACCCTGTAAAGCATGCTGACGCAGCGACCAATATATATTTCCAACAATAGTAAGAGCAAGAAATAATATCATAAGGCCATGCGCTACGCGGACATCGTAATTGGAACCCATGTAACTGCGACCAGTTCGAAACAGTTTGACTACTCCACATATGGACAAAACCACAAACGTGTTAAAGAACACATAAACCCAGTTGCCAGGAAGAATATTGAACGCCCCAAACACACCCCACAGCGAATACCACCAACCGCGCCACTCAAACATAAGATCAGATAAACTCACTGTGCCAACGCGTGTAAACCCATACACTTGAGCCATCATGGTATCCCCTAAAATTTCGCCATAGAGAACCCAGTTCCGATAGAACCACCAACCAGTCATAATCACTACACAAAATCCCACAATCAGACTGTCACGCCAAAAACACCGCCAGTTGCCTTCACGCTTGGCTTTCCACAATAGAAATACTGCTATAACAGGTACTAGCAATAGACCTGAAAGTTTAGTCAGAATGGCAAGGCCAAGGAGAATACCAAGTACCCACGGGAAAAACGCAGGTTTCAACACACGCTTCAGCGGGCGCTGCACACTAACACCGTCCTGCACGAATATCACCAACATGTACATAATCAATGAACTAAGAAACCAGATGCCATTATCATTGTTCACCGACGCACTGATGAACACTACCATTGGATTGAAGGCCACAACCGCACCTGCCAACAAAGCTATAGCAGGGTGACCGGGAAAAAGAGACCGCGCCAACATGTAGGTGATAGCTACCGTACCACAACCAAGTCCAAGCGAAAGAAAGCGCAACAAATGTACCGCCAGAGGCACACCCTGCACTGGGAATCCCTCGCTATAAGTACGCCTAAACATATTAACATTTGTAGACGTTCCCGGAACCCCCACCTGAGCAAAAGGATTGTAGGAGTAATACCCAGCAACGTCGTTGTCATCTACCCAGGATGTCAGTGCAGCTGCGAGTACATAATAAAGAGGCGGTTGGCTACCTTCCTGCCGATAGGTAGTGAGATCGCCTAGGCGCTGTATAGGTAATCCGCGACCAGAAGTAATCTCACTGACGAAACCATAGTGCCAAGCCTCATCGGAAGCTTCGAAAATTGGTGTCGATTGATCATAGATGAAACCGATTGCGAAAAAAGCCGGCAGTAGAATGCGCAGACTAAACCGAAGACGCATGGAAATGAGATAACTGACGCGCATTATATGCAGCGTACATTAGGATGCGAGCACCCCCAAATGCAACATCCCAGCAAGTATCCATTAAGTCAAGGCGTAGTACCAGGGAAGCAAGTTAGAGGATGGCCAGGATCCATGACCACGCGCACAGGAGTAGCCGGTGCAATCTGCATCGTGTGGCGCTGAAGACTATGGACAAAACGCCCAGACGGTAGGCGCACGCGATACACATTAACCATGCCACGAAACTCTCGTGTAAGAACGATAGCATTTGATGATGGATCCGGAGTAATATGTACATCATCGGCTCGCACAGCTACATCAACATGGGTGCCGATACGCACTTCATTATTAGTCTGTAGCATCCCGATTTCAGTTTTTACACCCTCAGGCTGCACCTCTCCGGGCAGGAAATCAGTTTCACCCATAAATGCGGCCACAAAGCGAGTAGCTGGGTTCCCGAAAACATCATCAGGAGTTCCGACCTGCTCTATCTTACCCTGACTCTGCACCGCCACACGATCACCCATAAAGAGTGCCTCCTCCTGATAATGGGTGACGAAAATAGCAGTAGTACCACTCATCCTGAGAATAGCTCGTACCTCATTGCGTACCTGAACTCGCTGTTCAGAATCAAGATTGGAGAATGGCTCGTCGAGAAGCAACACATCCGGCTGTGGCCCTAGAGCACGGGCCAGAGCGACGCGCTGCTGCTCGCCACCAGATAGTTCATTAGGCATGCGGTTCGCATGCTCACTTAGTCGCACTAATTGGAGCATGGCGCGAACATCATCATCTCGTCCAGGTCCTTGCAAACCATAAGCTACGTTTGCCGCCACACTCAGATGTGGAAAGAGAGCATAATTCTGAAATACCATACCCACGCGGCGCATTTCCGGGGGCACTACCAACCCAGGGCCTGCCACCAAATCACCACCAATTGAAATCGAGCCTGAATCCGGGGGAATGACCCCAGTAATTAGCCGCAACAGAGTGGTCTTTCCGCAACCACTTGGACCGATAAGGGCCATGATTTCTCCCTTACGAACCAACAGATTCAATCGCCTCAACGCGCCAGTGTCTTCAAAAGTTTTCACTAAACCATCGCACTTGACGGCTATTTCATTCATATATCCTCTCCCGTTCCCGCATCACTAGCATGGCCATAGGCAGAGACGAAAGAATAATCAACAGAAGTGCCGGAGCCGCAGCACGAGCGAAAAAAGCCTCAGACACCGCCGACCAGACACTAGTTGACAGAGTGCGAAATCCTAGAGGCGAAAGTATCAAAGTTACCGGAAGTTCCTTCATAGCGGTAAGAAATACTAGTACCACCCCAGCGGCCATTCCAGGCCATGTAATCGGAAGCGTAATAGTCCGAAACACATCTAACGGACCTCTACCCAAAGTGCGCGCCGCATGCTCTAAGCTGGGTGACAGCTGCAGCAGTGATGCACGAAGCGCACCTACCACCTCAGGCAAGAAAAGAATCACATAACCAAACAAGAGCAGTGCCATTGTTTGATATAGCGGTCGGGCGTAGTTTGCACCAAAAAAAACCAGAGCGAGTGCTACCACCATACCGGGTAAAGCAAATGCTGCATAGGATACTCTTTCCAAAATGCTGCTAGCGCGCCCCACATAACGAACACTCAATACGGCGACGGGGATAGCAGCCACAAGTGCCAACCCGGCTGCAGCACCAGATGTAAGAAGCGAATTTAGAGCTGATACCCAAAGAGAGGATAAATCCACGCCTGCGCTGATTCCTCGTACTAACCATAAGAATAGTACACCGGCTGGCATAACTAGCGCAAGAGTAACTACGGCAAAACAGAAGCAAAATGACGGCCAGCGCCACAAACCCAATCTGACTGTAACCGCAGATCCAACACTGCCAACATCGCCTCCATGATAACTAGCTCTGCCACGGGTCCTAACATCTACAGCAAGAATTGTCATTGCAATTAACACCAAGACTAGGGCCAATATGGCCGCCATAGTTCGATCAAAGGAGGATTGATACTGAAGAAAAATAGCACGCGTGAATGTACTATAACGCATGAGCGAAACCGCACCAAAATCACGTAACACATAAAGCGTTACTAACAGTCCCCCGGCCACCAAGCTGGGACGCAACTGTGGAAGAATAACCCTCCAAAAAGTGCCCCACGGACCACTACCCAAATTCCGCGCAGCCTCCTCCATTGCCGGGTTCATTCGTAATAAAGCCGCCCGCGTACTAAGCAAAACATATGGATAGCTGAGCATTGTCAACACTAGAAATGCTCCAGGGAACCCATAGATATCTGGCAAACGCTGAACACCCAAAGGCTCTAGCCAATGCTGCAAAAGTCCGCGTGGTCCGAGCACTGAAATCATAAGATATGCGCCTACATAACTCGGCACAACCAATGGCAACGGGGTGAGCACTGCCCACATACGCCGCATAGGCAAATCACTGCGAACGGTTAGCCATGCTAGAGGCACAGCCAAAAACCCACAACATAAGGTCACAGAAAATGCAAGCCATATGGTACGTCCAAGAATTCGCGCAGTCCGAACGCTAATCAACTCCTCCCAAGCAGCATCGCCTGCTCCTAACGCTCTTAGGAGCAAATAAACGACCGGGATCAACAGCGCAATAGCAACCAGAGAACCAGCAACCCATAGGATGCCTGACCCTGAAACCCACCAAGATCCTATACGCGAGATAACTCTGCCAGAGTATCGCCTAGCCATATATGTTGAATCAAACACACACGCCGTTGCGCCCTTTAGAAAATATCACATTCATGATTGATCAATAGTGAAAATTATTTGATAATACAATTATTGGCACAACTTACTGACCCATTGTTACAATTGTGCGTCTTTCACAACAACAAGAATAATATTATATAAAATTCTCTATTTTAATCAAGTTATGGATATAACTCAATCAGAGTAGGGAGTCAAGAAAAGTGTAAACAACTTAGCTCTGCACCACGATGTTAACCACATCACTATGCGTTACATTGCCCGCTGCATCAACTGCGCGCAGATAGATACTATGCGTTCCCACACGATCTATAGTCCAACGTGTGGTAAACGGAGCGACAGTTTTTGTCTCCACCTTTCGCTCATCTACCCACACTTCCACATATTCAACGGAAAAATCATCGCTCACCTTGGGCTGAATCACTATGGACTCATCCTTCATTGTAAAAAGCTCTCCCGGCCATGGGGAAATTAGCCTGACATCGGGAGCTTGGTTGTCCACCGTTACCTGTACAGTCGCCATGTCAAAGCGCTGGTCACCGCGGACCACCAGCAGCTGCAATGTGTAAAGCCCGGCCAACCCGCTGGTATCCCATTCATCCAGCACTCCTTCCACCACTTGCTCACTACGATCATCTCCCAATTGTGACCATTGATCCGGATTCAAACCCTTACCAAATTGCAATCTATAATATTGGAAATCTTCACCGTGAGCTGCTCCCTCCACTGGAACCACACCGTTCACATATGAAAACGGTATAGGCTTAGTCAAAACAACCGCCTCCGCATTGTCGATCTGCGCATACAATGTGTCATATTCCTGTGGCGGTTGCGGAACATTGGCAGAGATTATCCAGTCGGCTGCCTCCGGCGGGAGAACCTGATAGACTTGCTTCTGTACTAGCTCAGGTGGAGTATATACAGTGGCCAATCTACCTGTCTCGACATTAACGTCAAATGACTGCCAGATATTATCATGAGAAACAGGCTCAGTCCCACTGACGAATACCTCGCGTACGCTCTCTTGACAATCATCGGTTAGCATCAGACCTGATGGGTAACACACTGATACTTCATTAATACCCACAGGCCGATCCCAACCAACGGGCGGAAGCGAGAGGGTTCGAAGAGCATAGGTCATCACCGCGTTCCATATAGGAGCTGCCCCTTTGGAACCAGGAACTTCAACCATACCGCTAGAATCGCTATTTCCAACCCAGACACCTGTCACCAATTGAGGAGTGTAACCTACAGTCCAGCTGTCCACATAATCATTAGTGGTTCCTGTCTTTGCTGCTGCAGGACGGCCAATTTCGAGTGGGTTCGGATGCCCGAATGCAGGTATGCGAGCCCGCTCATCTGAAAGCACATGGTTCATGAGATACGCTAGTTCCATACTTAATACAGGCTGAGTGGTAGGACCAGAAAACTCGCATGATGCGTCACCATCTGGTCCGCATAATGACAATACAGTTCCAGTATTATTTTCGATTCGCAGAATGGCAACCGGGTCTAAGTCTCGATAACCGCTGCGTGCCTGAGAATCCGAAACTGGCTGACCGGCCATCACACCACTGTTAGCGAACACACCGAAAGCATAGGTCATATCCAGTAAAGTAACTTCTCCACCACCAAGTGTAAGCGCAGGACCATAAACACCCTTGTCTTCATCAAGAGTATTTATGCCCATGCTGTGTGCACTGCGAAGTACATTCTCCACACCTACCCAGGTCATCACTTGTACAGCTGGAACGTTCAGAGATTGCGACAGAGCAGTGCGAACACTCACAGGTCCATGAAAGCTACGGTCATAATTTTCCGGAACATAAGAGATCCCACTCTCAATTGGAAAGGCAGTACGCACATCCAGTAACATTGTTGACGGTGTATATCCTTGCGAAAAAGCGGTCAGATAGGTGAATGGTTTAAATGCTGATCCCGGTTGACGTAGCCCAGAGACAGCAACGTTAAAACTACCATCTATGGATTTATCCCAATAATCATAAGACCCTAACATGGAAAGAATCTCACCAGTGCGCGGGTCCAAAACCACCGCGGCCACATTAGATACATTGCGATCTACCCCCACATCCTTTACACGTAGCGGGGGCAGATGAGCCGCAGATGCGCAGGAATTTCCATCAGAATCAAAATCGACATAATCTGGGTCAGAACCCCCGAGGCGATTCACATGCGAGCGTGCCGCACACTCAACCTGATCTTGCAATCTAGCGTCCAGAGTAGTCACAATACGCAATCCACCCCGGTGCACCATCGCAGCACCGAGCTGATCAAAGGCTTGATTGAGCACATAAAACACAAAATGAGGTGCGACAATGTTGAAGCGGCTGCTCGCCGGCTGTAGCCTTGAAAAAACATCATCCTCTAGAGCCATGACCGCGTCTACAGCAGTAACATAGCCTTGTTCCACCATCGCTTCCAGAACAAGCGCCTGGCGATGTCGTGACTCTTCCGGTGCGTCAATCGGATTTAGGCCTGGGGATTGGGGGATAGCAGCCAACAATGCGCTCTCAGCAAGATTGAGTTCGGCAGCTGATTTGGCGAAATAGACCCTAGCAGCAGCATCTACACCGTATGCGAGATGACCATAAAAATTAGTATTCAAATACCACTCTAGTATTCTCTCCTTACTGTAGCGTTCAGTAGCCTCCCTCGCAATGAGTGACTCGCGCAACTTACGTACATAACTCGTTTCGGCTGCACTACTTGGCGCAATGATCACATTTTTTATAAGTTGTTGAGTAATGGTACTGCCACCCTGAATATGACCGGGACATTTCTCTGGCCTGAACACACATTCGGGACGACTCAGATTAGATCCGAAAGCGCGAAGTATTCCCATCACATCATATCCCGGATTCTGATAGAAGGTTTGGTCTTCTATCGATATGGTAGCATTTTGAAATCGCACTGGGATTTGCTCCAGAGCTAACCACTGGCGATCGCCTGCACGCGGGTCAATAACTTCATAAAGAAGATGTTGACCACTACGATCATATATTCTAGTAGTCTGGAAAAACTGATTATTCGAAAACTCAAAAGCCTGTCCGAGATACTCAGCACTGGGCAAATCACTGACAAGTTCACTGTACATTTCAAGCCCAAACATCGCTCCCACGGTGGTAATAGCCAACAGTGCTATTGCAGCTACCAACAACAATCCCACAAACCATTGCCTTAAGCTACGCAAACCGCTGCGGTTCCTGCGTCGGCGCGCGCGCCGCTCACGAATCAAATGGATGGCGTTCGGCATAGTCCAAAGTGTAATATTGAAATTTCAGAATCAGCCACAATCATCGTAAATCCTTGTGAGGCGCAACTTTTTCCACTACCATAAAGTGAGAAAGACCAAGCCAACGAAGCGGAGTGTGCTCAAGAGATTGAAGAAAACTTCGCAACCAATACCCAGCTGTACCCCAACGCGCTACAACATTATCATAACCACCATAAATCACCGTGTGAGATAGTATTCGAACATTCGCACCACCGAACAAATCATACAAATCACGTCGCAAGTATGCACGAACATGTGGTGCCAAACGCTCGCGTAAACGAGAGGGAACATAATTAAGTAACGGTATGTTCCCAAAATAATAACGATTGCGCCAGTACATCCCATGAGTCTCAAATGGATAATAGCGGTTCGGAGCGAAGATTATGGCCCGTCCCCCTGGCTTACCCCGACTTTTTTCTGGGGCAGCAAGAACTCGCACAATCTCACGTGCTGCCGCAGCATCATTGTTAACGTGTTCCAGAACCTCGTGAGAAATTACCCTATCAAAGCTACCATCTGCATATGGCAAACGCTCGCAGGATCCACAGGCCAGTGTATCAGGAGCAACCAACGAGTTGAGAAGGCGACTGAACTCTATGTCTAGACCGTATACATTAACACAATGCTTACGCAATTTTTGGATATACAAACCTAAACCACATCCATCTATGAGAACTCGGTGCCCCTGTTGCACATCACCAGCCAGCAGCATCATCTGCAAACGCCTTTCTTGACCGGCACGCCACAGATAAGAGGGCTCACCTCGCAAAGCCGCCTCCGGCGAATGCACCTTCATTTGACACCCCAGTGCAGAGCCACAGCACCAAACATCATACGCTGGAACACCACATCGCGAAAACCAGATGCGCGAATGCATTTCGCTAGATTCTCAGCAGACAAGAAGTCGTCAGTAGACATGGACAAATAAGTATATGCAGCTTTGTCTCCGGAAATTAGCTGACCCAGAAAGGGTATCACATAGTGCAAATGGAATTGCACCGCAGGACGTAGCCAGCTAAATACAGCAGGAGTGGTCTCCAGACAAACAACTTTTCCACCCGGGCGCAAAACACGCTGTTGCTCTCTAAACACTTGTTCCAAATCAATCACATTACGCACGAGAAAAGCAGAGCTAACAACATCGAAAGTGCATTCAGGGAACGGCAAACACGTCGCATCTGTGGAAAGCCATAGCACTCTTGAACCACCTGATCGCAATCGCCCCACACGGAGCATGCCCTCCGAGAAATCCGCTCCTACAGATAAAATCCCAGTCTGGACACGTAGTGCCTCTAGCGGTATATCACCGGTACCAGTTCCAAGATCAAGCATTAAACCTGATGCTGGTAGATTGGCCTTCTCCAAGAGTCGACGCCGCCATAGAACATCTTGTCCAACTGTCATGAGACGGTTAGTCAAGTCATAGCGCTTAGATATCCGGTCAAACATCTCGCGCAGATACTCAGCCCGATCTTGACCACTAAGATGTGTCATCAGATTCAGGGCGACGGCCTTATAGCATTAATATCACCGGGAGCATCCCACGCCTCCAACCACACATCATCCTTGACCATCCAACCATCATATTCTCTCGAGGAAGATTTCACGATCCAACCATCAAGGTCTAGAGGAGCTCCAGGGTCATCGGCGGGAATCCATACACCATTGTAGCGACGTGCAAAATGCAAATGGGTGGCGTTAGAGAAGCCACCTTCACATGACGGATGACCAATAATATCCCCAGTTTTGAGCACTCGTCCGCTTTCAACCCGTCCAGACGTGGCAATATGCATATAAAGAAGAGTCCATCCCGTTTGTTCTTGACCATCAGAGTCAAATTCCTGAACGACGGCCCCCTCAGCAGAACGCACCACTGTTCCGTCAGCTGCAGCACGCACCCAGTTCGCAGCAGGCTGGCATCCTTTAGATATCGGAGCAAAATCAATAGCCGCCCAGGCACTACCAGAATCCCAACCACCGAGCGGGCCTCCAGTAAAATACCAAGTCTCTGATCTGTCCCATGGCCACACCAATCTCGGTTGTTCCAAATACGCCGGCAGTAGTGGCTCGTAGGCATACCCAAAAGCATTGCCGAACATGTCTGAATAAAGTCGGTCAAAGCCACCTGGGCTGACGATGGAGCGCCAATGTTCAGACGCATACGCCTGGCTGAAATAGAACTGCAATGCGACTGTCCCAGCGTTCAATCCCGGTGCAATACCTAGCTGAGTGCCATCTGCCAATTCAATAACCCTTAAAGACTCATTACGCCATCCGTAAAAACCAGCGTTTAGTTTGTTGGCGACCCACGATAACTGCCGTAGCAATCCTTTGTATCCAGAATGAACGTAACCAAACGGATATGTCTCTGAGACCTCACCAGTCAATGATCCTAAAACCCACCCGGTGCGCTGCTCCAGCATTACAAGGAGTAGACGTGGATTGACCGAGTAGTTTTGCGACACCCACTGTATTATCTCCTGTCCGCTACGAGTTGTCCCAAAGCGATCGGTCTCACGAAATTCAGAAAGATATCCACCCCACTTATCTATTGAATCGCCCAGGTTGAAACCTACCTGACCTGGACTATACACTAACTCGGAATCTGGGATAATCTTGTGGGAAGGAGCAACAGGAAGATAATATTCAGGGATGATTATATTCTGGCCGACACTGATTGTGTCTCTAGGAGCCAGTTCGTTAGCCTGCTGCAGAGCTTCCACCGAGACCTGATACACACTAGCAATGGCACTGATAGTATCACCACGTTTCACCAAATGTATTTGCTGAACCGGTCGTGCCTGCGCTGGACGAGTTGCATCTGGAGTTGGAGTACCGGTCACAGCCACAGTGGCGTACACTATTTCTCGCTCTCCCCAAGGCATATAAGTACCAGGAAGTGTCTGCGATGACCTATCATTATTGCCAGCGACAGGCGTTACGTGTCCTTCCTTTAGAGAACCATCTTGAACTGCCTGACGTACACATGCCAAGCTCACCACAAGCATCAGTGCGAACACAAGCACAGGAACAGACGGTTTGAAAATGATCTGGTGCTCTCCTGAGGGCAATCTCTTGGGAATCATCTCGGCAAATTCTACAGCATTTTCAGGTGTATAATGCGCTTAAGCATACCCAATTTGCCTAGACGGCATGCTTCTATCTAGCTAGACCGTGTACATAGCTCACCCCAACCGGAAAATCACAAACTTATCAATGGCAAAGTGGATAATCCACTGGGCAGGAATTGCTTTAGCTACACTCACAGCATCAGCCTGCAATCCTAGAAACATAGAGCGGGCAGTCACGTTACGTCCACCTGCGGTGCAATACGTAACGCCTACTCTGACACCAACAGTAACACCAAGCAGTACCGTCACACCAACCGCTAGTAATACTTACACTCCCTCTCCAACTACCACTCACACTCCCACAAGTACCTTCACCTCTACATTTACACCAACCGCCACGTTCACTCCCACTCCTTTCCCCACCCGTGTGCCTGGAGCAACTTATACTCCAGTATCAATATATGGTTCTCTCAGTATGATTCCACAGGAACACTTCTGGATGCATCGTCCCATTCCATCAGAAAATCAGGATTTCATAGAGCCTACATACCGTTACGGATCGACGCAGGGTGGCACATTGCGACCGCATCATGGTGTCGACTTCGCCAACGACCGAGGCACCCCGGTTTTATCCACCAATGCTGGGATGGTGGTCTTCGCAGGTACCGATTCCACTACAAAACTAGGTCCAGAACCCGGTTTCTACGGAAGAGCAGTTGTAGTGCAATTGCAACAAGCATTTTTACATCAGCCCGTTTATGTGCTTTATGGACATCTGGACAATATCACAGTTTCCGTTGGACAGAATCTGATACGGGGAGAACCACTGGGAACGGTAGGTGGGAGTGGCATTGCTAGAGGCGGAAGTCACCTTCACCTTGAAGTTCGTGTCGGTCACAACGATTACCGTGCGACACGCAATCCTGAGTTATGGCTACAACCATACCCAGGATGGGGTACACTTGCCGGAAGGGTAACTGACAGCCATGGAAATTTAGTGCCGATGGCCGACATCACTATTCAGGCTAAGGAACTTAGTGAAGCAGCAAACAAACCATTTCGACGTTACCTGACAACCTATGTAACTGAAACTATAAACCCGGATGAAATCCTCGGCGAGAACTTTACTGTATCCGATTTACCAGCTGGAAGATACAGAATCAGCGTGAACACCGGCAACAAGATACGGTCTCAAGAAATAGATATACTTCCTAGCAGATTGGCCTGGTTAGAATTTAGGGATGTGCCTCCTCTCACAACCGCAAATCCCACCATGATTGGAACGAGTGTACCGTAGTGACTTTTTTCAAACGGATGTTTCCGTTCAGCTTAAACATCTATGCACTAACTATTGCTCTAACCATGAACGCCTGCCAAGGTTCGAAGGAATCCGCGAATCTTCCACTAACTCTGGCAAATGATCTAGTAACTATCACCAGTGCCACTCTGCCTCCTCCGCTTCCTCTTAGCGCGAGAACCACAACTACAACAACCGCGACATCTACGACCAACACGCCCACAAGCACACATACCAGCACGCCCACACCAACGATTACATTCACACCATCTCCAACCGCAACGCGAACACCTATAGTCCCCAAAGCAAATCCCGAGGCACTACCATTACCTAATCCGGATGTTATCATCGAAAAACATTTTCTTTTTAGAAGACCAGTAGGGCAAGAAGGAAATAATTACCCATCATCAAAATACCGATACGGTATGACCTGGGACGGATTGCTTGCACCCCACCGTGGCGTTGACCTAGCGAATGAAACAGGTACTCCAATTGTGGCCATAGACCAGGGAACAGTATATTACGCCGGTGATGACAGCACACAGAACTTTGCTTTTATCAATAATTTTTATGGAAACATGATAATCTTGCATCTGAATCAGCAATGGCAGGGGCATTCTCTCTTCGCTTTATACGCGCACCTCAGCAGTATAGATGTGGATATTGGTCAAACCGTCGACTCAGGCGAGAAAATCGGCGCCATAGGAGAATCTGGCGCGGCCATGGCTCCACATCTGCATCTTGAGATTCGCATAGACGAACCAGACAATTACTTAATGGTGCGAAACCCCGAACTATGGTACGCGCCCTTTCCTAGCACCGGAGTTCTAGCAGGACGCATCTTAGATCACCATGGCCGCTTCATTCCGGGACAACTTGTGGTAATAAGATGCCCCGACGGTGGACGCCGCTCAGTAGAGACTTACTGGAATCAACGCACTCATCCAGACGACATTATCAGTGAAAATTTCGTCTTCAGCGACATTCCGGAGATGGTGTGTCAGGTAGAGACTGAGATACAGGGTGTCTTACACAGTCAGAGTGTACAGATTATTGCTCAGGAAATAGCATTTGTGATATTGCGGCAATCAGGCTGATGCAATACAGTCCAATTCCCACACTAAATCATGGCGACAAAATATCGCATATATCTGTGAAGAACTTCCTCCAACCAACAATACAACTAATGGTCAGACTTGTTCTTACTTTAACAATATACGGCTGCATACCCCAAGGGCTACCGGGGAATATGGACAAAGAGATGGCAGAGCCCACGCCAACACTTTTTGGTACAGCGGTGAAAACACCTACCATAGCTATGCAGACGTTAACTCCAGAGACCACATCGATACCCAACGTATGTGTCTTCCCTGTCGATCTAGATGAAAGCGGTATTTTTTCAGAGGCGGCCCTGTACCGCATTCATTGGAAAATCGGAGGTGATACTCTAATTTTGGATACACGTGGAGGTCCACTTACCTTACAAGCACCCGTAAACATGGTGGCAGGGGAACGACAACTGATCATTGCTCATCAGGGCGAGATACCTGCAACACTGCAATTGCCCACCGCACTGGATTCGGGAGGGACGATGCTATTTGACACCGGCAGCGGAGCAACTGAAATACGGGATTCGAACAATTTCGTACACAGCCAGATCATCCATGATCCGCGCGATGACATCGATGGAGTAAAAGCATCCCTAGACATTATTAGCGTAGAACGAAAGATAGCTGCAGGCGGTGGATTCGTCATAAGGCTGACGACAGCCACAGAAGACGACGGAAATTACCCTTGGGCATTTGAGAATATAGAGCTGCTGCTAGGCAAGGAACGCTATGCACGACGGATACTACAAAGCGGAAAAGTTATTAAACTTTTCTATGACGCCGAAGGTAATTACAGTGTATGGGAAGGTACCCTGATAAAACAGGCCAATACACTCACCTGGGCCATGGATGAAGGAGTAGGGCTGCCCTTCGGCGCGCGTAGCGCCACTAGCGCTACGCGCGCCGATAGTACTGGGATTTTCCGTTCAGAGATCATGCAAGAACTTTGGCAAGCTGCGGTAAGTAGCTGTGGTTAAAAGACTAACCAAACTGACTGTTCTTGGGGAAGAGAAGCATACCCAATGCTTGCGACAACACCATGCTTCCTATTACCACAAACCTAGATTACAATTACTTTGCCAATCATTACAGAACATCCCAAATGAGTATTATCACTAGCACCAACCGCAACTTCTTTTATCTCGTGGTTTTGTTGGCTTGTTTCTTTACCTACATGACCATACGCCCATATCTTGCCTCTATCGTTCTGAGTCTACTAGCTGCGATTATGTACCGACCACTGTACGTGCGCTGCTTACGATGGTGTCGGGGACGAAAGGCAGCGGCCATGCTGTTGACCATGATAGCCATGACCATAAGTCTTTTGGCCCCACTGGCTCTAGTGGCCAATGTCACGATAAGACAGGCACTACAATTCACATATGATCTCAGCAATCTGGTAGCCGGCGGAAGCGTCACATTACGTCAAGTAGTCATGCAGACCAACAATCTGTTAGAGTCTATACCACTGTTGGACTATGAAATCACGGAAGCAGGCTTAATAAAAAGCGTACAACAAATTTCAGGACCAGTGAGTTCATACTTAGCTAACAGTGCGCTTGCAATTGGCAGCACTTCGATTCAATTAATAACACAAGTGATAGTTTTCGTATCCGTGCTCATCACCGTATTACCTATCACGCCAAGAGTATTGCAAATCGCCAAAGATCTCAGTCCACTCGATGATGCACTCGACCACAGATATATTCAACGGATTACAGCAATGGCGCGCGCAATGGTACGAGGAGTATTCGTCATAGCACTAGCCCAAGGTGTGGCTGCTGGCATATTCCTAGCCATTGGAGGCGTACCTTATGTAGCTTTCTGGACTTTGCTTTGCATCGCGTTCGCATTCTTGCCACTTGGTGTGAACGTGATTACTGTGCCAGCCGGAATAGTTTTGATAGCTTTTGGCAGTGTGTGGCAAGGCCTGCTAGTAATAATAGGTGGGCTACTAGTAGTCAGCAACATCGACACGATTCTCCGGCCACTGCTCGTACCAAAAGAAGCCAACATTAATTCAGCTCTGGTGCTCATAGGTGCACTTGGGGGTCTCCACCTGTTTGGATTCCTTGGCGTGATATACGGACCAGTAGTGATGATTTTTTTGGTAACTACTGTGGAAATATATCTGGAGCATTACCGCTACGGAGAAACTGAAGCCGCGACAGAAGTTCCAGTGAACTAGTGAAATCAGAGAGGATGCCGAATTCGATCATCATCACCTCGTTTTGATGGACAACTAATCTCGCACAGAGCCACGATGACCAGCATAATATCAAGAAGACGTGTTAACCAAGCACTAGCTAGCATACTGATGACAACAGCACTGTTGGCGACGCCACAGGCGCCAGCGCTCGCAGTGCAACAGGAAGAACATGTGGTGCAGCCGGGCGAAACACTCTCGGGAATCGCCGGCTTATACGGCACCAGTGTTGCGGCCCTGGCCGCTTCCAACGGGATTACAAATGCAGACATCATTTGGGTAGGACAGCCCATTAAGATTCCCGGCCGGGCAGCAACCAATTCAGTTGTTACCAGTCAATCACAAAATGCCGTCAACCTTAGAATTGCCGTAGATAACTTTCTGCAACAGCCATTCATTCAGCGTACAATTGGGGAGCGAGTCTATTACTCGTTCACCCCAGTGAAACCCGGGCAGCCTCGCCTATACTGGTTCCAATCCATCAGAAACCACGGCCATGAAAATCTGTCCGCACTTGCCTACGCCAGCCTCGATCGATGTAAAGAAGCACAGGGAATGCTACATGCCTTTTACCACGCCCAGAACGCGGATGGGGGGTTCCCTTATATCGTTACTGCTGAGACCGGAGCGGGTATAACCACGAAGGAAAACATCACTCTACCGGTACTGGCTTGGCAGGCGCTACAGATTTACAATTACTGCGGTGACGCAAATTTTCTCCGTACATCACTAGATGCCGGTGCGCGCAACGATGATTGGTGGTGGCTGCACTCCGACCGACGCGACCATGGCAGTTGTCAGGGACTCTTCTTTTGGAAGGAGTTGTGGGAAACAGTGCGAGACGACGCCACACTGGCGACATGGACAGCCACAGGCGGCGCCGAGAATCAATGTGCAGTGGACCTAAACGCATACCTTGTAGCCAATGCCCGCGCACTGGCCACAATCGCCCGAGAACTGGGGGATAGCCGCGCTGCACTATTCGATAATCGCGCAACTGAACTAAGTGAACTGATGAATAAGATGATGTGGAACGCGGAAGACAGCTTCTATTATGGAGTTGCACGCCGGGGTGGTCAGGTGCTCATACGCGACATCGGTGGATTGATGCCACTCTACGCGGGTGTGCCATCGTCCGATCAGGCCGCCGCACTGGTAACCCGACATATGCAAGCAGGAGGAGATTTCCACTCTGGCTTCGGACTTCCCTCTTTAGGTAAATCGGAGCCGGGTTATGGCAGCGCACTGCGTTGGCAAGGTGGAATGTGGCCTTCGCTAACGATGATGATAGTCAAAGGTTTAGCAGATTATGGTTACTTAGAGACCGCGCAGCATATCACACGCCCGCTCGTGGAGAAAATCGGTGCTGGACCAGGACACTTCTGGGAATTTTACGATTCAGAAACCGGGTTGCCTAGCCATGATCAGAATTATATCTGGGCCGCCACTGTCCTGCCCATGGCTGAGTTTGCCGGATTGCAGCCCTAATCTAAGGTATATCATTTTTGATTTAGTCTGCAGATATCACCAAGAATAACATTCAAGTATCAGTCTATCTTCAATTAACAACACCATACCAACTGCCCATGACCTAGGGCAGGAGCCAACAAAAGTGCTTCACCATCTCGAAGCAAATACACTCCGCCGAGTCGCAGTATTGCCAGATCACCGCCCACTGGAGACCACGCGGGCCATGGGCTGTCAAGACGGAGACGTGTAAGCTGCACCGGATCACCTCCAATGGTGGGGACCTTCCATATCTCCCAACGCCAGCCATGAGCTGATGCTTTTCGAACCCCTAGTAGGATATCTAACCATGAAAGACCGCCAAATTTGTTGGCCATAGGCATTGCCGACGCCGCGAAAGCAATCTCGGATCCATCAGGTGATATTTGAGGCCCAGAAATCGCACCGAAAATATTGTTTGGCACCACCTGACGCGGATTCGATCCATCTGGTTCAGAAACCCACAGACCGCGCGCGTACGTTTCAAGATCATAACTCACGTAAGTCAAAAGGGATCCATCTACTGACATAGAAGGTTGTCCAGCGTAAGGTATCAATATTTCTGGAATGCCATTACCCTGAACCTGCAAACGATTCAGGCTCATCGAGAATCCAATGTAGTTGCCAACATCATCCAGAGAATCCTCCTGATGCGAATAGTAAACCCACTTTCCATCTGGAGACCAATAGGGACTGGTAAAGGTTTGCTCTGCGTTGCGTTGGAGAAAGACGCTCAGGTTATCACCACAATCATTTGCATCGTTTATACAAGATTTATCAGTTATATATAGGCCAGTACGGCCAATCTGTGGTCGACCGTCAGATGGCGGTGGCGCATAAGCAAGTACTAATTGGTCCCCATAGGGAGAATTTGTTAAACCGGAAAGATAACTACCTTTTGGTGGCTCCCAGAGCTGAGTCAATTTCCCGTCAGTCATATTGATTTGCCACAAACCCGTCGCCTGAGTAAACATGATCTTACCGCTAAGACCGAGCGTGTCGACAATAACTGGAGTAGCCACTAAAGTGGATGTCGGCGTAAGGTCCGTTAATTCAATCTTGGCATCAGAAACCACGCCAGTGCTCTTGGTCTGAGTGACCGCAAGATTCGTACGGGGCAGCATAGGGGTAAGCACCAACTCATCCGTATCCCCATTAATATCGGTTGAATTGTCAAACTGCGCTGCGCTGGTACTAGCACCGGATACAGTGGGATTAGGAATATTCTGTGAGACGGTAATGGAACAGGCACACAGCGAAATTGCGGCTGCAACAAAAATAGTTGCCCGCTGTATCATTGTTACTCCGGCACCAGTGTTCGAATATAGTTTAGTAAATGCCATCGGTCTTTTTCAGAAATAACATCTCCGAATCCAGTCATAACTGAATCGGGGTATCCATCCGTAATCCACTCCATTATCCGACCGTCAGTGTGGACGCCAACAACCATATGGTCCTGCAAATTAGCAGGTGGCGGATTAAGAGTAATGCCAACTGGCCCATCTCCAAGACCAAGAGGACCATGGCACACCAGGCAGTTGCGCTCATATATTTCTTGGCCCTGACTCAGAGATGACAAATCCGGTGCAATTGGGTTCACCACTTGAGAGGGTATCAGGCTGCCAGACAACACAAATACTCCAGTTCCAACAGATATCAGCGCACCCGATGGAAGAAAACCAAATGCAATTTGCGATAAGCGTCCCTTAATCACACCTCGAAGCACCAAAGCATAAAGCAATCCTAACACCATCAAGGTAAATGCCGCAAAGCGAGCAAATCCTGGGCGTGTTGCAGCAGCACCAGCTTGTTGCCCTAGAGTAGAAACTTGCAAATTAAAGTTTGTATACGCATCGTACCTCTCAGAACGGCGTACGACTATTTGAGCTTGCCATTCTCCGGGCAAGCTCAAATAGCTTCCTTGCAGAATATAGTGACCGTCACCTTGATTGTTTAATGAAGCATTAGTTTGCCCTATCTCAGCAGATAGAGGAGTAAAACGCACCAATACTTCATCGGCGTCAGTGACTGATTTTCCCGACATATCCGACAGATGAACATCAAACTGATTCACGCCAACATATCCGGGCAAGATAGAGAATCGAACAGTGAGATTCTCAACATGACTCTGTAAAACCATCTGTCTGGAAAACGTTCTCACTGGTGGAATTGTGGCAAGATTCCCTGCGGCAGCAAGCACGCAGACACCCAATATCGCCTCTGTCGTCACAACTCGCCTCAGGTACAGCACCATCCGTTTATTAAAATCTATCTTTAGCTTCGGTCTGATTACCAATAAATTTACCGCTGCCAACATGAGTACTGGGATTATCACCCCTAGCTTGATGAGCATACTATTTCCATATGGACTACTAAACAACGCTTCCATAGATCCGACAGTCAATGATGCATTGTAGACACCAGTAATAAACAATGTACACACTGTAATCAATCCAATGTTAGAAAAGCGCGGAACAAGGTCTGCTAGCAACTGCACACGTGTGTCTACTCTTACATCTCGCAGTGACCAAATTACAACTGCGAGATGTAACAAACCACCAATCCATAAACTTGCGGCCAAAACATGCAATACATTGGATAAAATGGGCAACAAGGATGATGATGCTGACAGATGAGAATTAAGACTAAGAGTAACTACAAGACTGCAGAGTGCGACTGGTCGTGCGTAATCCAACCAACGCCATGAGTTGATGTGCGAGAGAATCACAGTTACTACTAAAACAAGTCTAAGCAACCATAACAAGCCATAACGCGTACCAAAAAGCATCTCACCTAACCCAGCGTCGAAGATAACTTTGGTAAAATCAAGACCAGTTGCGGAAGAAACATGCCACAGCAGACTAGCAATACTGGCCCCAATGAACAGAGCAATACCAGACATTTGCACGGTTCGTAACAACCCTACTATTAATACTGGGTTCGCTTCGCTGAATTTTTGCGCAACAGGCATCCACACGTAAGCTACAAAAAGGGATCCCCCGATTACAATTGCTATCCCGAGCAATGAAAGCCATCTCGGAATCACTTCACCAGGAGTAGCCGCAACGGTCCCAAAACTAGCCTCCACAGAGGAAGCAAGCACTTCTGGATCTACATCTCCAACTGAGAACGGAAATGTCCCGAACGTAACATGTCCGTCCACAACCGAGAGAGCCTTCCATGAGACAGTGTATACCCCATCCCCAAGCGACCGCAGACCAACATGTATATGTGTGGGGTCGCTCGGATTTACATTAGTGACGCCATCATCTACTTGAAAACCGTTCTGATCAAGTACCTTAATCTCAGTGAAGCTGCTTTCAAGTGGCTCGGTAAGCCATATCTCAATCTGAACAGGAGGTTTTTCGAGCACAGCATTGGGATGAGGATCTGAACGCACAAACAAACCATGAGCACTTGCCGGCATAGCACACACAAGCAGCATGATTACAACTACGACAATAATCTGGATGCTTTTCAAGGTAACAAATTAGTGATAGTTAATGACAGACTATCTATCTCATCAGCATTACTTATACAAGACGTCCGCTTATTCGTACATCTCGACTGTTACTGAAGATCCGTCCTCCAATTCCTCGTGAGTACCAGTTGCCAGATAGACAGATATTTCATGTCCACCAGGATCCACTCCTTGCAGTACATAGCTGGTATCACCACCCTTTATCATCCCCCATGACTTGCCATCAACGTAGACATGCCAATGATTCTCAGACTCTGTTAGATCAAAATTGTCTACTTCAACTTCCACAATTACATTCTGCGTTGATATCCGATCACCCTCTCCGGGAGAGAGGATTCTTATAACAGCACCTGCATTGGGGACCCTCAGATTGTGATCTTGCTCTTCCTCACCATGATGATGCTCTTCTTCGGAACCTTGAGTATGAATCTTTTCCGTATCTAGCATCTGAGAAGATGTGCACGCCGATACAAGCACTAATATCACAAGCATGATGCCACTGATAATTATCGATCGTATGTATCCAAGTAACATATTGATTGTCCTCCAAAAGATATTATTTCCTCACTCAAACTTAACCTACATAGACGGTCCCGACGTCATCATAGATGCATCCCCTTAAACAAAAACCGCGATTGATACCAGATTACTGATGAGCCGAGATGTTTTCATGATTGTCGACGAAAATAGATAAATACCAAACCGCCGATAGCCAACAAACTCAAAATGGAGCTCGCAGCCACCAGAACATAAGTCTTCCGAATCCGATTCTCAAGATCAACAATGAAAAGTTGCAGTTCTCGAGGAGTCGGCTGTGTCTCTGGAAACTGGAGAACCTTGCCCGGTAGTACTTCCTCAGGCGCTACTGTCTTATCCACTTTTGTGTTGCCAATAAGACCGGTCACTTGCACTTCGTACTGACCCTGCACAGTTGGATAGATTTCAGCTTCGTATACGCCTGATACATCCGTGGGAGTCAGATTACCCAAGAACGTGCGTCCGGCATATTTGATTGTGATCTCAAGAGAGGTGGCTTGACCATTAACAGGAACACCATCCTCACTGACCGAAACTGTTATCCCGTTACGCTCGCCCACTATCACAGGCTCATTGACCCACCCGACTACCACATGATACGGACCCTCTTCAAAAGAAACGTGAGCCAGCGAAGGCATCACCGACAAGCATGTGCACATTACGGTAATAACAATTGCCACAAAGAAACGCCTTAACTTTTGCCAAGGAACACAAATACCCACACGAGACAGAGACTCCGAAACACTATTGTCTCCGTCCTGGACGCAAATTTCCAGGCTTGTGCTGTGCGCAGGAGCTCTAGCATTCACCGTACAATTACGCGGAACAAGCATTATATTTCCCTGATTTCTCGAACAGATCCTTGAAGTAAGTCAAATGAGCCCATTAAAATCATGATTCAAATAATGCATTCAACTAGGAATTACATCGTTTAGCAAACAGAACGTATATTACACCAACGGAAATTATAATGGACATAGACACTGCACAGCAAGGAAAAATATGAAGAAAGATATGATATGTATCCTGCAGTCACGCCAATCCTTTTGCAATAACATTCCTCCACAATTTTTTGGAATGAAATCTAATCGGAGTGTCACAAAAACATATACGAATGTCATCGACTGTTAGATTATTTAACATATAATAATTGTGGTCAGCATCACATTTGTTTTAGTAATATATCGTCACAATAAGGGGACATGGCTTTACTAGAGGTTTTATCATGCGACACCAAAAATTAATTATCTTGTTTTCACTGCTTATTACTGCCTGCTCAGGGAGCCAAAATACGCCCACTGCTGAGCTCAATAGAGCACAAGATGCCACCCAGAAAGTTGAAGGATCCAACCCGACACAACCGATCCCTGAAACCCAGAAAGTTGAAGGATCCAACCCGACACAGCAAGCCCCTACATTCAATCCAAAAGCATACGACGTCCAGTGTGCCGACAACATATTGGGGATGGAAGTAACAGACCAGATTTTCCCGGAATTATGTGCAGAAGAATGCCGGAATCCTACAGAGGTAGAACTAGAGCAAATCGAAGCTTGCCGCAGTGGCGTGCCATTAGGATCCCATGATGATGGAGGGCAGGAGGCTCCAGTTTATTCTCAGAGAGAATGCGCACGAGATTCCCGCGGCATGGCAGTAGGACCAGACTGCAACGTACCTCCCACCCCCCTTCCAGCCGGAGTTGTGATTGCTGAACTACTCGACGCCCAACCACCTCAGCCTAATCACGAATTTCCAGAAACCTATGAGTGTGAAATTGTTGATGAATTTGGGAAGTGTGCGGAGTTGCGCTGGGAAGCTGTTTCTGACCTCCTAGCAGGCGAATTCACTGCCATCGAGATTGCACCTACCAACTCGGACATCCTATATGCCGGAGTCGATTCCAATGACATGTCCATCTACAAGAGCGTAGACGCTGGTGCAACTTGGCAGCTATTTGATGTCACGGGGCATACGGGCGGAGTCGCAATCAATCCGGTAGATCCCAACATTGTGCTCTATACAAACCTGGAGGCGCCTATCCGTCGAACTGCAGATGGTGGTTGGAGATGGGAATCTGTATTAAGTGTCATTACAGATACCGGTGCAACGCCATGGACGGCTATAGCTTTTTCTCCTGATGATCCTAATATCGCTTATACAGCAAATGTTCCAGGTCCATCTCGCGGCGGCTTTTATCCTCCTGAACCTGCAAATATTTACGTCAGCAACAATGCCGGTCTTGGGTGGAGCCTTGTCGGAACATGCGAGTGCGGAGCTATCAAGCGCCTAGTGGTGCAACCAAATAATTCTGATGTAGTTTGGGCAGCAGGAGATGGTGGCGTCCGGGTAAGCCGAGATGGGGGACAAAAGTGGAGCGAAGATCTGCTACAGGACATTGCTTTACGTCCAGAAGGCGCTACGGAATCTTCGTCTATGGGCCTAGCATTACATCACGGTGACCCGTCGATCATCCTTGCTGCTACAAGAGAGGTTGGTATGTTCCGCAGCACAGACGGTGGAAAAACATGGAGCGCAACCAATGATGGCATTGATACCAAGAGACTCCATCATGTCGTATTTGCGCCCAGTCAGCCTGACATAGCATATGTTGCAACACATCAAGGTGTCTATCGTAGCGACGACGCCGGTCAGAGTTGGACGCCTACCAGTCAGACCATGACATATCCATTTGTCACTGCCATTGCAGTGGATCCAAATAATGCAGACATCGCCTATGTTGGCACCGCTAGTGAAGTCTATACCAGTCATACATCTCACTTTAATCCGGGTCTCCATGAAGGAGAAGGACTGTACAAGACAAATGACGGAGGAAAAACATGGTCCAGAAGTGACAAAGGTATTTACGAGGCCAAGGTTGCTCAAATGGGCACACATCCGCTCATACCTTTCAACCTGTGGGCAGGCGGAGAGTCCGGCAGAGGAGCTTTTTTTACTCCTGATGGGGGTGAAAGTTGGCTATTTTCACCTTTTCAAGGAGCACACTACCCGATGGTATTTGCGTTCTCACAAACATTTCCCACACTGCAATACCTAACCGCCTGGACTCATTTCGGCGAGCTAAGCAAAAGCACAGACGGGGGTTCAAGTTGGTTTCTGTTAACTTCCAAAATCGAGTCAGGGATTAGTGAAGAAACAAGATCCCTCGGATTGATCCTTGACGAGGAGGCAAAATTCCATTTACATGGTTTGGCCATTGCGCCTTCTGATCCAGATATAATTTATGTTGGATCAGTGCACGACTCTGTGTACCCCGATGTTGGGTTCACTCTATTCGGAGCTCACCTCTTCAAGTCGATAAACGGTGGTGAGAGTTTCATAGAAATGAGTAATGGTTTCCCGATAGAAACGCGCACCGCTATCAATGCGATTGTCGTTCATCCCGACAATTCTGACATTGCCTACGCCATGACCACTAGACATGAATCAGAAACTGCTATCGGGATTTACAAAACCATTAATGGAGCTAGATCATGGACGGCCGTGAACGAAGGCATAGACCCGCAAACAAATGACCTCCAAATAGATCCTCTATCTCCAGACACTCTTTACGCCGCCACTGAAGCAGGAGTCTACAAAACCACTGATGGTGCTAACACGTGGAAACACCACTCGGAAGGAATACCTGCAGAACCAGTAATCGACCTTGCTTTAGACCCAATCAACCCGCTCATGCTATACGCAATTACGCCTGAGCATGTTTATCGTACCAAAAATGGTGGAGACCATTGGTACCAAGTTGACCTAGGTCTACCGCTCGACGACAGCAGTGACGCAGTAACATCAGGAAAGTCACCCAGTATTGACCTTGGAGAATCCGAAGGCCATCGTGTGTACGGAGGTTATTTTGCACAGGACCGAACCCTAGAAATCGATGCCACCGGTCGGTTGCTTTACGTGGTGGTTAAGACGAGTAGACACGAACGCTCAGTCAGGCATGTATACCGAGCGATATTGGGCTCATTATTACCAGTGAGTTACCAGTTCGAGCTACAAGGGGAAAAGATATTAGTGCAATCTACTTCAAATGTTTACGAAATGATATACGAGAACCAATTGCAGAAAATACGTTTCACTGTTGCCGGTCCAAGTGGCACAAACGGTCGAACCACAATAACCATTCCAGACAAATTTCTTGACGGAAAATCAAGAGTACTAGTAGATGGACATCAGGTGCCGGCTAGCCACGATGGGAGTGACATCACTTTTGAGTACACTCATATAGGTCGCAGTACTGTGATAATATCAAATGAATAGAGCTCTCACGATTTTGACAATAATGCTCCGTGCACTCCGACTAGAGTAAGGTGTCCAATGAAGATCTACCGACTGGCATTGATTGGTTTTGGAAATGTGGGCCAAGGACTTGCCCACATTCTTGTGGAGAGAGGTAACTGGCTCGCAGATCGATTCGGCGTCGGTTTCCAGATTGTGGCCGTCAGCGATCTACACAAAGGAAGCTGTTACGATCCGAACGGGCTGTCAACTTCCGATTTGTTAGCAACCATCCGAGAGAATGATAGCCTCACCGCCGTAACCGCACCGCACCGCGATTGGGACGCACTGCGCACCATCAACGAAAGCAACTCGGACATCGTAGTCGAAATCAGTTACACCGATCTAAAAACCGGGGAGCCAGCCCTTACTCACGTCCACGCAGCTCTGCAGGCTGGCAAACACGTAGTCACTACCAATAAGGGTCCAACCGCTCTACGCTTCCCTGAGCTGCTTGTCCTGGCGCGCAAGAACAAGGTAGAAATGGGTGTGGAAGGTACAGTCATGAGCGGTACACCCGCTCTGAGAATGGGTATGGAGATGCTGGCCGGAGCCAAGGTAACGAGCGTGCAAGGTATTTTGAACGGGACGACCAATTACATTTTGACGCAAATGGAAAATGGAGCAGATTACGATGAGGCACTCGCCGAGGCACAGCAGAAAGGTTATGCAGAAGCTGACCCAAGCGGAGATGTAGACGGACATGACGCCGCTGGCAAAGTAGTCATTCTAGCAAATCTACTCATGGAATTGCCGCTGACCATGGAGGATGTTAGTTGCGAGGGCATAACACGGTTGACTAGCAATGATATCAAATCCGCATCTGCAGCCGGAGAACGGTGGAAACTAATTGGCACAGTTAAAAAGGCGACTACGGGAGTCACCGCCTCTGTGGAGCCCCGACGTATTCCACTCAGTCATCCCTTAGCTTCAATTGCAGGTGCGACCAACGCAATCACATATAGCACCGATCTTCTCGGTGATGTGACACTAGTAGGACCAGGTGCAGGCCGGATTGAGACTGGCTACGCCCTGCTAGAGGACATGCTGGCCATTCACCGCAATCACAGTACATAAGAGGCAGCAATTACTAATAGCAATGCTCTGAAAATGTTGTGGCTATAATCAAAAAAGCCCCTCGGAAACCGAGGGGCTTTTTTGATATTTGATTGCTGAACAGCTATTATTCCTTTTCCAACAAACTACGCAGCACAGTCTGTAGTATACCCCCATTACGATAGTATTCGACCTCCACGGGCGTATCAACGCGCGCCTTAACAGTGAAATCCAGCACGCTGCCATTCGAGACGGAAGCCCGCACATTGATAGACTGCTGAGCCTGCAAATCAATGGGTACACGTATATCAAAGATTTCGTATCCGGTGAGACCCAACGA
Organism: Anaerolineales bacterium; assembly: GCA_022450585.1. Taxonomy (GTDB): domain Bacteria; phylum Chloroflexota; class Anaerolineae; order Anaerolineales; family UBA11657; genus CAJWGI01. Next base: position 40,270 of record JAKUPR010000005.1, read on the forward strand.
CTTCCACGTCTCGCCATCTTCAAATTGAAGCGGTAAAATGCCCATACCCACGAGGTTGCAACGGTGAATGCGCTCAAAACTAGATGCAATCACAGCTCTTACACCGAGTAGCTGCGCACCTTTCGCGGCCCAATCTCGAGAAGACCCAGCACCATATTCCACGCCAGCTACGACGATTAACGGTGTATTCTGCGCTCTATATATTTGCGACGCATCGAAAATAGTCATTTCTTCAGGTGTGTCTCCATTGCAAAAACACAGCGTGAAACCACCCTCCACACCAGGAACAAGTTGATTTTGCAGACGGATATTAGCGAAGGTACCCCGCATCATCACACGATCATTTCCGCGCCGTGTCCCGTAGCTGTTGAAATCCTCCGGCGCGACACCACACGACAAAAGGTATTGCCCTGCGGGTGAATCGGGGGAAAATTTGCCCGCAGGAGAGATATGGTCGGTAGTAATTGTGTCACCCAAAAGCGCTAATACACGTGCACCACGAATCGATTCAATCTGCGACGATTTAGATGCAATACCGACGAAGAAAGGTGGCTCCTGAATATAGGTAGAGCTTTCATCCCACTCGTACAGATTACTTCCCGAGCTGGCAACCTGGTTCCAAGCCTCGCTTCCCTCGAACACATTCGCGTACTTGTCCACATAATGCTCGGTCTTGACCGCAGCAGAGATTGCAGCTGTCACCTCTGCCTGCGTAGGCCAGATATCCCGCAAGAACACCGGATTACCATCGCTGGTAGTTCCCAGAGGGTCCTCATCCATGTCTATGTCAACTGTACCCGCCAGTGCATAAGCAACGACCAGAGGCGGAGATGCAAGATAATTGGCCTTGATGTGTGAGTGTATACGACCCTCAAAATTACGGTTTCCGGAAAGCACGGCGGCAGCGACTAAATCGCCGCTCTCAATCGCGCTGTTCACCTCCGGCGCAAGCGGGCCACTGTTTCCAATACATGTCGTGCAACCGTAGCCAACAGTGTGAAAACCCAATTGCTCTAGATACGGAGTAAGCCCAGCGGCATTCATATACTCGGTCACGACGCGCGATCCTGGCGCTAAGCTGGTTTTTACATATGGTTGAACCGTGAGTCCCTTTTCAACGGCTTTCCGTGCCAACAAACCAGCCCCAAGCATCACACTAGGATTGGAAGTATTAGTACAGGAAGTGATGGCGGCAATGACCACAGATCCATGGCATAGCTCGGCATCTCCTGCCACTGCCACGTTATGGAGAGCTGCGTCTTCTAGGGCAAAGCCACGTTGCTCCAGAGGTGCAGTCAACGTAGACTGAAATGTAGTTTTCATATCTTTCAGTAAAACGCGATCCTGCGGACGTTTGGGACCCGCCATGCTGGGCCTGACCATGCCAAGGTCAAGTTCCAGTGTGGCACTGAACTCAGGATCCGGCGTGTCGGGGTTGCAGAATAGGCCCTGTTCTTTGGTGTAACGTTCCACCAAATCAGCGTTGCGACCAGTTCGACGCAGGAAGCTTAAAGTCTCATCATCAACTGGAAAGAATCCCATCGTCGCGCCGTATTCGGGTGCCATATTAGCAATTGTTGCACGATCAGGTAGGCTCATGCTGCTAAGAGCGGGCCCGAAAAACTCTACGAACTTGCCCACCACACCGTGAGCACGAAGTTGTTCCACAATTGTCAATGCCAAATCCGTAGCAGTAGCACCTTCAGATAGCGCACCAACAAGTTTAAAGCCGACCACTTCGGGTGTGAGCATATATAGCGGTTGGCCAAGCATGACCGCTTCTGCTTCAATCCCCCCTACTCCCCAGCCAAGCACGCCTAATCCATTAATCATAGTGGTATGCGAATCAGTTCCAACCAAGGTATCTGGGTATACGATTAGATCGCCGTCAATTTCCCGCGCAACCACCACGCTAGCAAGATATTCCAAGTTCACTTGATGAATGATGCCAGTAGCTGGTGGAACCACACGAAGATTGTCAAATGCTTGACTGGCCCAAGCTAGAAAGGCGTAGCGTTCTCCATTCCTTACAAATTCTTGTTCGGCATTTCGCGTAATCGCAAGACCATCACCAAAATAATCTACTTGCACAGAGTGATCAATGACAATATCAACCGGCACTAGAGGATTGATTCTAACTGGGTCACCGCCCATTCGGTGTACGGAAGAACGTAAAGCCGCAAGGTCTACCACAGCTGGAAGACCAGTAAAATCCTGCATAATAACCCGGCCAGGCTTAAATGGAAGCTCTGCCGGCGCGGATGCATGTGCATCCCAATTGGCAAGACGCAGGACATCATCTGCAGTGACTTCAAAGCCATCCTCAGTACGCAACAGAGCTTCCAGAAGCACACGAATCGAAAATGGCAATCGGGAGATATCCCCAACACCTTGTTTTTCCAAGGCATCCAGGCGATATAGTACAGCACTCCCAGAGTCCGTCTTGAAAGTATCTTTTGTATTGAAAGAATCAGTGCTTTTCACGCTAGTTTCTATCACCTAAATATCAGTAAGTCGGATTGGTACAAATATGACTCCCTAGACATAGTCACGGTTGCGGATTATATCATCACACGAGTTAGTCACGGTAGACAATCAGTGCAAACAGACGAAGGGTACAAGAATTGGCCCGTGACCAATGCCAACATTGATGGTTTTGATCATATTAGAACGTGTACGCTATCTAACCCCTGCGCTTGCCCGCAAACGATCGCCATATTGTTGTTGATAATACTCCTTAAATGCTCCGCTCTTGATATCCCTCCACCACCATTCATTTTCCCTATACCAAGATACGGTTTTCTCAAACGCATCTTCAAATGAGTGGACAGGATGCCATCCGAGAGAGTGCAACAAAGTGCAGTCAAGAGCATAGCGACGGTCGTGACCAGGGCGGTCTTGTACCGACACAATGAGACTCTCAGGCTTATGCATCAATTCCAAGATTAGTTTCGTGACAATTATGTTGGTACGTTCATTGCCGCCACCGAGGTTATAAACTTGGCCGGCCTGTCCCTCATGCAGTACCACATCAATACCTGAACAATGGTCTTCTACATAAAGCCAATCTCGCACCTGCGTACCGTCCCCATAGAGAGGTAAAGGATGGTCATCGATTGCATTAGTGATAAACAGAGATGCGATTTTTTCCGGATATTGATAAGGCCCAAAGGTGTTGCTGCCACGTGTTACCACGGTGTTCAACCCATAAGTCTCATGATAGGCACGAACAAGCAACTCCGCACCAGCTTTGCTCGCAGCATAAGGACTATTTGGTTCCAGAGAGTCACCCTCTTTAAACATCCCCTTCTCAATGCTACCGTACACCTCATCTGTACTTACTTGATGCAGCCGCTCAATACTATGTTTGCGGGCAGCATCCAACAGAACACATGTCCCCACCACATCAGTCTGAACAAAAGCATCAGGGTCAATTATCGAGCGATCAACGTGACTCTCAGCAGCAAAGTTGACAATAGAATCTATGCTATGGTCAACCATAACTTTGTCAACCTCCTCACGATCAGAAATGTCACCTCTCACAAAAAAATAGCGCGGGTCATCGCCTAAATCACGCAGATTGTCCATATTCCCAGCATATGTCAATTTGTCATACACTATGCAGTTGTATTGTGGATATTTGCGAAGCAAGTAACGCACGAAGTTGGAGCCAATGAAGCCCGCACCGCCGGTAACAAGGATGTTCTTCATGGCAACCAAAAATTACTATAATCGCCCAAGTTCATTTTTAGCGCCTTGGGCTTGCGCAAAGTACGTCCTACCTCAGCATTGCGCCCAATCATGCTGTCGACTATCCGTGTTGACACTCCAGAAATCTGAGATCCCTCAAGAACAATGGAGTGTTCAATTTCACAGTTTGTAAGCACGCAATCATGATAAATAGAAGTATAGGGACCTACATAGGCATTCTCTATAATCGTGTTCTTACCGATAATGCTCGGGCCACGCACAGTACTGTTGCGAATTTGGACACCCGGCTGCAGGGTTACTCGTCGCCCCACTTCCGAATCGGATGCTACCTCAGCACTCGCATCTACACCCGGATTCATCTCATCCAACACATGGGCATTCGCACTTAGCATATCTAGTGGCTTGCCGGTATCAATCCACCAACCACGGTGTACATAAGCGCGCACTCCATACCCATGAGTGACCAGCCATTGGATAGCGTCGGTAATCTCAAGTTCACCTCGACGCGAAGGTTCTATTCCACTGACAGCATCGAAAACACTGGCATCAAACATGTAAATCCCCACCAGTGCGAGGTCCGACTGCGGGTCCGATGGTTTCTCTATCAATTGCTTTATAGAGCCATCTTCATTGAGCTCAGCCACACCAAAATGCTGCGGATCAGGAACACGAGTAAGAACAATTTGGCTGTTCCACTCCGAATGAGCGAATTGCTCTATTAATGTACTGATTCCACCCTCAATCACATTGTCACCCAGAAACATGACGAATCGATCTTCGCCAAGATAATCCTGCGAGATTTTGACTGCGTGTGCCAGCCCCGCCGGACTCTCCTGTGGAATGAACGTAACTCGAACACCCCAACGGCTGCCATCTCCCACGGCGGCACGTATTTCGGCATCGGTGTCACCGGTAACGACTCCAATTTCAGATATACCGGCATCCCGTATAGCACGAATCACACGGAAAAGCACAGGCTCATTCGCAACGGGAATCAGTTGTTTAGCTCGAGTATAGGTTAGCGGATAGAGGCGGGTGCCTTTGCCTCCGGAGAGGATAAGGCCTTTCATCAGTAGGTGGAAATACTCGAATCCACCGGTGCATTGTTGAGTACCGCTCCAATCACACGAGCGCGTACTCGCTCGAGTATCTCCCTTGCTCGTTCTACATGATCACGACGCGTCTCCCCAGCGTTTATCACCAGCAGTACCCCGTCCATTTTCGTAGCAAGAAGAGCAGCATCTGTCACAGCCAACACTGGAGGCGCATCGAACAGTATGAATTCAGCCTGAGTCCTTAATTGTGCGATCAAATCTTCCATCTGTCGAGATCCTAACAAATCAGCTGGGTTTTCTGGGCGCGGTCCGGACGGGAGCACAGATAAGTTGTCTACCCCAACATTAGCGACACGGAGTTCATCCCCAGACTCAAGTACCGTGCCTAGACCAACATCATTAGAAATACCCCAGATCTTATGCTGACTCGGATGACGTAGATCGCAATCAACTAGCAATGTGCTACGACCGCTTTGTGCGATCGTCACCGCCAAATTTGCCGCCAAAGTAGCCTTGCTTCCAGAATTAGATTCAGGCGCGGGCATAGTCACCAACAACGCACTCAACTTTTCGACAGCGTCGTTAAAAATAATGTTCGTGCGCAAAGCACGATAAGCTTCAGCAGCTGCTGCGCTCGCATCAGAAATGGTAATCAGTTTTTCAGTCATAGGTCACTTCCTGCGAAGACTTGCTTCGCCATCATGGGCTGGGATCGCTCCCAGCACCGACATCCCGAGAATGCCCTCCACGTCTTTACGGTTGCGCACCATACCCGCATCCATATATTCCAGCACGAGAACTACAGCCGCCCCAATCAATAGTCCCATCACCGCACCAGCAGCACTGTTAATTGCCCTTCGTGGGCGGTCCAGCTCATAACGAGGATGATCCAAAATGATAGCGGTCACTCGGTCCTCGCGCCGTTGCTTCTGATTCTCATCATTACGCCACTGAACCAGCAACTGCGCCCAGTGCCGAGCTATGTCATTTGCAAGATCACCGCTCTGATTTTCAACCTCGATACGTATCAGGAAGCGCTGTGCTTCAGCCGCAATATGCACATCCCCACGCAGTGTTTCGGGAAGCATATCCAACTGCAGTACGTCAATTACCTCAGTAGCACTATTTTCTGTATCCAAGAAAGCTACATAAGAATCGAGCAAAAGTTTCGCGCTCTGAGTAAGTCCAAAATCAGTACGTGCCGGCTGTACAAGAACGTCAACTGTAGATTGGTACACTGGCGTTTGCACCACACTAAAGAGAAGAGCACTACCAGCTGTAAGAACAGCTGAAAGCATCATAACCCATCCACGTCTCCAGAAAATACGAAAATACTCTATGATCAACATTTGGATGACTGTCCCATTAAACTACACATATGTCATGCCCACCACACAGAAATTCCATCCTAACCACAGCTCAGAACCCGATTTTACCACAGCGGAGTAATCAACTTCGTTCACGCGGAATCTCACCAATAACATTCAATCCCAACAGTTCCACTTCCGATCGGCTTCTTGTAAAAGGATCTAAATAATGAGCCGCAAAAACCAATAACACGCCAACCACCAAGCCGGTGGCAACCCTCAGTAGGAGATTAACGCGAGCACCTAGATCCGGTGAAGCTAACGTGACGTCAGCTTCATCTAGTGCCACCACGATAGCATTTCGCCCACCAAGTTGTGGAAATGCGGCTGCATTCTGATTCTGCATCACGGCAGTGGAAGCCAACGCTAATTCACGCACATACTCTGGGGAAGATGCACCGAGATAAAGCACTAGTTCGCTGCGTTCGTAGTCACTGCTTATCGCAGCACTCACGGCTGTTGCCGACAATCGCACGTCCCTGGTTTCCATTTCTCGGCTAACCGCACCGGCGAACGCTCCTGTTTCAGCCCAATCGGAAAGTCCAGCAACGATATATTCAGAGGTCAGCCAAGAAAAATAATCAGGGTCGAAATAAGTTCCCGATGACCCGCCAGCCATATCCTCGTTAGGAGGCAAACTCGCAGATAGATGAATAGCAGCCACATACCTGGTGGAAGGCGGCTGATAAGTAGCCAAGCCAACAGCAATAATAATCACAGCTGGGGTCAGCAGTAGCAGCCACCACCTTCTTACTGCGACGAAATATTCTCTGAATTCCATACCTTCCCTATCAAGTTATACAATTTCGACTCAAACCGGCTGCGGTCAAATCGCAGGGCTTCTGCACGAATATTATTTGCATCAAATTGATCACCCTTAAACCCATGCAGTGCGTCAGAAAGAGCATTGACCGATTGTTCCTCGAACAAGATGCCAGTGACTCCATCTCGCACATAATCTAGTGCACCGCCAGCCGCATAAGCGATCACCGGTCGCCCAGCCGCCATAGCCTGGACAGGAGCAATGCCAAAATCCTCTCTACCGGGAAAAACAAAGGCCCGGCAGCGCTCCATTAATTCCGGCAAATCACTATCCGGCACGCGCCCGACAAACTCAACAGTCGGTCCCGAGAGCGCTTCCAACCTCGGGCGATCGCGGCCAGTTCCAGCAACAATGAGCCGAAGACCTAACCTCGTACACGCCTGTACCGCCAAATCTATCCTTTTATACGGGATTAAGCGCGATACGACAAGGAAGTACTCACCCTTTTGCGAATTTGGGCGGAATCGTCCCGTATCTACGGGTGGGTAAATAATACCGGAATCGCGCCCATAGAACCGTTTTATTCGCCGCTGCACGGCCGACGATATAGATACGAAATAGTCGACCTCATCGGCTGCGCCACGATCCCAACGCTGCAGCCAATGCACAAACGGGCCTATCAGAGTATGAAGAGCTGGGTGAAATCTCTCCCGCTTAAGGTAATTATCCAGATCCCAGACATAGCGCGTGGGAGTTAGGCAATAGCAAATGTGCTTGGCTCCAGTCGGTTTCCGTATCCCGTGGCAGAATCCACTCTTATTGGACAGAATAAGATCATATCCAGAAAAATCAAATCCGCGAAAGGCAAAAGGAAACACTATGAAGTAAGGCTGATGTTGTCGATGGACGCTGGGGAGCCGGTCTACCCAGGAGACACGTATGTCTCGCTCACGAAATTCTGCACTCACACTGTCAGGGGAATAAATACTAGTGTAAATCGGAGCCTGAGGAAACATTTTTACGAGTACTGCTAGCACGTCCTCAGCACCACCGCTCTGATTGAGCCAATCGTGAACAAGGGCAACTTTCATAGCATCCCGCAATTAGACCATAGGTCTCGGGGAACGAAGCAACGCAGCGAGGGGCCGAAAACTACGGCGGTGTACTGGTGTAGGCGTGAGACGCATTATGGCTGCACGATGCTCTCGTGTTCCATAACCCTTATGCGCACTAAACCCATAGCCTGGGTATTGCTTTGCCAATTCACACATCAAGCGATCGCGGTAAACTTTTGCCACAATAGATGCGGCCGCAATAGAAAGAGAGATGGAGTCACCAAAATACATGCTCTCTTGCGACATCTTGAGTTCCAGGTGAAGATCAACTGCATCAACCAACAAGTATTGCGGAGATACATCCAATCCAGATACCGCACGACTCATCGCCGCACGTGTGGCTGCCATCAACCCAAGTGAATCCACCTCTTCTGGGTTGGCGAACCCCACGCTCACGGAAGTAGCTACGGTCGATATTAATTCACTCAGTAAGTCGCGTTTTCGAGATGACAACTTCTTTGAATCCTGTACCTCACCAAGACGTCTACGAAGCCAGCGAGGCCGGCGATGCGGGAGCACCACAGCAGCAGCCGCAACAGGCCCAGCCCATGCTCCCCGTCCAACTTCATCGACACCAGCGATAAACTGTATTCCTTCCTTCCAAATACCAGTCTCAAGCTTCAAGTGCGGACGCTTGGGAATTCTCATATGATTAGCGCGTCCTGGTATATTTGCCATCTAGCCAATTTCTCCGCAGAGCAAGGATGTCCAACAACATACCCAAAGAATCCTGCATCATTCGCACTCGCGTCTCTCGATGAAAATGCCAATCTACCGGCACCTCCACAATACGATATTCTCGTTTCCGGGCAATATAAAGGACTTCCACATCAAAACTCATCCCATCCAACTTTTGGACAGAAAACAAGTCCAAAGCAGCTTGTGCCGTAAAGCATTTGAACCCACATTGTGTGTCCTCAAAATCCGGTAGCGCAAATAGCTTGACCAAATTGCTGAACACACGCCCACGTATATGCGTAAAGACAGGTTCATGGAACCTAACAGCACCTGACACCTCACGGGAGCCAATGGCAACATCGAAATCAGTCGATTGTGGTGGTAGGAAGCGCACGAGCTGTTCAATAGACATCGAAAGATCGGCGTCACACATGAAGCGAAATTCCCCTTTTGCAGCCAACATACCACGACGCACCGCTCGCCCCTTGCCGCGAATCTTCTCCTGCAATAGACTCACATGTTGATGCCCTTTCCCGTAGGATCGTACAACCTGCGCAGTCTCATCTACGCTGGCATTTTCTACCACTAGTACCTCCACAGAATAACTTTGTGAGCTAATAAAGGCGTCAATAGCTCGCAGCGTGTCAGGCAACCGTTGTGCTTCGTTGTGCGCCGGAATAATTATAGACAGATATGTCACTTTTCTAGATTCATCAAATTGATGTGAGGATACTGTCAAGGTATTCAGCGGATACACTGCGCGTTGCCTGCACTATGCGCCGCTGCCTCAGTAAACGGGGCAGCGCCCACAAGCCTGCAATCTGGCCGCGCAACCGAGCCCGAGCAGCCCTACCACGCCAAGAACAGAGCGCCTTCCAAGCAAGGCGTAGCTGCCGCCACAATATTCTGTGCCAGTGGCACCTCCACACGCTGGCAGGAACATCTTTGACTAACACATATATTGTATTGCGCCCGTCGTGGAAGCTGGCGGTCTCACCTCCGCCCGTAGCTGAAAGGTGATGGTACACCACAGCACTTGGAGCATAAAGGGCTCTCCAGCCCTGTAGCTGAGCGCGCCAGGCCAAATCAACGTCCTCACATGAGAAAAAGAAGTCTTCGTCAAGCATTCCGACCTGCTGCAACATCCCCCGCCGATAGGCAGCAGCTCCGCCACACGCAGAGAAAACATATCCCTCATCATACTGCCCGGAATCTTTTTGCCATACTCCCCGGTTGGCAGGCACACCATCAGTACAAAAAAGATCCCCGGCTGTGTGAAATGTGTCTCGCTGGTCAAAAAGCAGTAATTTTGAAGCAATCATACCGACATCAGGATATCGATTGAAAGCAGCTACAATCTCTACTAGCCAATCTGGTGCAGCTTCCGTATCGTTATTCAATAAGACAACAATCGCTCCCTGCGCAACACGAATGCCAGCGTTGCATGCACCCGTAAATCCTCGGTTGCTCTCAAGAGCCAACACCCTCACCTCAGGATAATCACTTTGGAGCATCTCAGACGATCCATCAGTGCTGAAGTTGTCCGCCACAATGACCTCAAAGTACCGAAAACTCTGCCTTCGGAGTGCATCCAAGCAAGTAGGCAAATGACCTATGCCATTCCAATTAGGTATTACAACAGATAGCACAACTTGTTCCACGGTTTCTTACGCTCGTCAGCCTTAGCTGAGAAATTCCTCTAGCGCCTCCTCCCAAGATCTAAGGCAGATTCCCAACGCAAGGGCGGCCTGGTTTTGCAAAACTCCATTTCGTGGTGGTGCAGATGCACGCTCATAATCCTCCAGCAAAATCGGACTGATGGGCACAGAGCTGTGTCCAGTGAAGTCTAGAACTTTGCGCGCTAAACCATAGCGCGACGTATGTCCATGGTTAACCAGATGATATATTCCATAGGGCGCAATTTCAATGAGCTCCAGAATCGCGCACGCCAAGTCAACAGCATATGTAGGAACTCCGAGCTCATCTGTCACCACTGAGAGAGAATCACCACTTTCCGCAATACTCCGAACAATATGCACAAAATTGGAACCACCCGCGGCGTACATCCACGAGGTACGCACAATGTAGTATCGGTCTAGCAACTCCATAGTATGTCTCTCTGCAGCCAATTTTGTATGCCCATAAACATTTATTGGGGATGGATTGTCCGTCTCCACGTATGGTGCAGGGCTGCAACCATCAAAAACCTCATTCGTGCTCACCAAAACCATGATTACTCCATGCGCCGCGCAAACCTCCGCAACATTGCGCGTACCGATTTCATTTACCAGTCGCGCCTTGTCAGGATCGCGCGCGCACCCATCTACATTGGTAAAAGCAGCACAGTGTATAACTACTTCTGGTTCTGCGTGCTTGATAGAACTACTTACTTGTTCAAGGCGAGTAATATCAAAGTCAGGTAAATCTTTCCCTGTGACATTAACATCGGGGAGCATGCTACTAATCGTAGATCCTAACTGTCCCAGTATGCCAGTGATAAAAAATCGCATGTACCGTTTTTAGTTACACTTTATTAAGCATGATTGTGCACGGGTAAGTTCACTCTGATTATACTCTTTCAAAATCCCCCGAGAGGTAATCATTTAGTGTCGCGATGCTGCGGACAATTGCACTCTTACGAAATCTTTCTAGAGTTCCTGGTTCCATCCTAGAGATAATTTGATTTTGAATCGAATCTTCAGAACACAATAAATTTTCGAACTCTTCAGGTTTACGTCCCATCCGCTCAGCGAAGACATCAACAGTCCGAACTACCGCTCCAGGAGAGCACTGGTCCGCTAGAAGGTCACGCCAAAGAATTAGATGTTTGCTTTCCACGAACGGCAACCAGTACACAGACCGATTAGCCAATAGTAAGCCCTCCATATCAACTGAGAGTCGCACATAATCACGCTGATCCAAATACGCACGCAAAACATTGTGTAAAAACAAACGTTCTGAAAAATCTTTCCAAGACGCCCTGCTCCCGAAAATAGGATGGAAAATCTCACGTATCCACATCTGGTCAAGCATCAAATGGATAGAATAACCAGCGATGAAGGATGACCGCCGAGCGGGCAGCATTGCACCATTGGCAAGTTCCGGGTATTTTGCGAACATCACTTGCTGCGCCGAGAAGAGATTTGGGCCGTCAATCGAGAAGAAATGAGTTTCTTCACGTGCCTGTCCAGAAACTGTCTGCACATCTGGCGCTGTGTTACCAAAAAGAAAAGCGGATCGCTCAGTCAACAGAAAATCACGTATATCAGCATGCAACCTTTTGTCGCAAAGTATGTCTTGTGCCAGAACCAAATGATAGAAAGGCGTTGGCATAGATAATGCTACAAACTCAGTTGATTACTATTATTCTTCGGAAGAACAGTATGTTTTCGATGCCTGAACTACCAATTGATAGGTTAGAATAAAGCTGATGTCAACAAAACAACTCGGTTTCTCATGGGCAGTATAGCACAATGCATTTGACTTACTCGCGCCCTGATTGCAAGAATATCGTGCCCGCCATCGGTATCGGGATGAAAGCACTAATGCTAGCAGCTGTTTTCTGTATTTCAGCATGTGCGAATCTGAGCAATAGTGACGAAAGTGGCATTAAGGTACCCCAGAGCCCACTGCTGGGAGCAGTGGAACGCAAATCCGGATTGATTGCATTCATTAGCAGCGACGGCAACATCTATACCATGAATCAAGCGGGGCAAGACCTAACGCAAATCACCACAGATGCAACCTTCGGTGACGGCCAACTGCATTATTACAGCCACGTCACCTGGTCGCCTGATGGAAGCCAAATTGCCTATGTAAGTTACAGTGGATCCAACCCGCAGGACGTAGAGGCCCAGCTTTATGTAAGCCAAAGCAACGGTGCAAATGCACGCGAGATTTTTGCAAGTGACCGAATGATTCCACGTTTTCTCTACTGGGCACCGAACAGTAATTCGCTCGCGTTCCTATCAGCCCAAAAAGGCTCCAATAGTCAAATTCTACGACTATCCAAACTAGATGGAACAGAATCGCAGGTATTGGATTCCGGTCAACCACTGTTCTGGTCCTGGACACCGTCGAGTAAACGCATGTTAATCCATGGAAACGGGTCCGGACCTGGTTCGCGGTTGGCATATCTATGGCTAGGAGATACCATCATAGAAGACGGTCTTCAGGTACATCCGGCCTCTTTTCAAGCACCAGATTTCTCGCCGGATGGCAACCACATAATTTTCGCTGGAATCACAGATGATGGAAATAGTGCTCTGATTACGCTTGAACGTACCACTGGACTCCAGAACATCATAGCAGAATATCAAGGCACAGTCTCATTCCAGTGGTCTCCCATAGACGACCACATAGCTTTCACTTCCAGCCAAGATGACACTCTCACAACACAAAATCAGAGACCATTGACAGTAATGAGAAACCAAACGTCTCCAATACAGCTGCTCAGCACTGGTGAGAACGTCATTGGTTTCTTCTGGTCACCAGACGGAACCAAAATTGCCTACTTTCAGGGAGCTGTGAGCCAAGGGGGAGAAATACGAACGATGGGACAGTTCACACACCTAGAGTTACACGTCATCAAAATTCCCCAAGGCGAAAGTAAATTACTCTTTTCTTTCGTCCCCTCTGAGCAATTTGCGACATTGCTGCCGTACATCGACCAGTACCAACGCACACTGACTATCTGGTCGCCTGATAGTCAGTACCTAGCAATATCAGGTTACACACAGCAAGGGCCCGCAATCGTAGTGGCACAGGCAGAAGGTGACTTCGAGCCTCGCGTACTAGAGCCGGGTATTCTAGCCGTCTGGTCATGGAAATAGCAATTTCCACTAACCATAGGCCAATTACTATCAAATTATAGCTTGGGCAGGACGATGGATTGCTGACGCTGATACTTCCCTTGCTTATCAGCATAGGATATTTCACACTCATCGGCAGCCTCGAAGAACAAAACCTGCGCAATACCCTCATTGGCATAAATTTTAGCCGGTAAAGGTGTGGTGTTGGAAATCTCCAACGTCACGTAACCCTCCCATTCAGGCTCAAATGGGGTGACATTTACAATAATTCCACATCGTGCGTATGTGCTTTTTCCCACGCAGATAGTCAAGACATTGCGAGGAATGCGAAAATATTCCACAGTACGCGCCAAAGCAAAGGAATTAGGCGGTATGACGCAGACATCCCCCTTAAAATCCACCATTGAGCGAGGGTCAAAATCTTTCGGGTCCACCACCGCGGAATGAACGTTGGTAAAGATCTTGAACTCCTCGGCAACGCGGATATCGTACCCATAAGATGAGACGCCATACGAAATTGCTCCGCTGCGCACTTGGGTAGCTTGGAATGGCTCTATCATTCCATAGTCACGCGCCATTTGTATTATCCAGTGGTCGGGTTTGATACTCATCAGAGATTACTCCTGTTTAAGTTTTATATCGTTGCAGCTCGACAAAATTACATCACCTGCTTCACATTGCCTTGGGGGCATCAACACCTAGCAATTCCAGAGTGCGGGCTAATCCGAAGCGTGCTGCTCGCACAAGCTTAAGGCGCGCAAGGCTAAGAGCTTTATTATCCACATCCACAACTCGGCAATCCCTGTAAAACCCGTGAAAGCTACCGGCAAGATCACGCGCGTAGGCCGTCAAATGATGTGGTTCCAGTTCACGCACCGCTCGATCAATAGTATCAGACAATTCGAGCAACCGTCGGATTAGCAAATGCTCAGCCGGGTGACACAACAGATCTACATCTCCCGAATCACCAAGGAATCCTTCCGATTGCGCTTTTTCAATAACCCTACAAATGCGTGCATGAGCATATTGAACATAATAGACGGGGTTCTTCTCCGACTGCTCCCGTGCCAGATCAAGATCGAAGTCCAGGTGACTTCCGGCAGCACGCATTAGCATGAAAAAACGCACAACATCTGGACCTACATCTTCAAGAAGTTCGTCAAGGGTCACAAAATTTCCAGAACGTTTGCTCATACGGTTCCCCTTAATGGTCACAAACTGGTTCATGAGCATTTTAATACCGGAACCATCATAGCCCATAGCCTCCACTCCACGGATAACATCTGGAAATGCATCCTTATGGTCAGCACCTAGTACATCCACCACAAGATCAAATCCACGCTGTAGCTTGTTACAATGATAGGCGATATCCGGCAAACGGTATGTTGGCTCGCCCCCAGATTTGACTATGACGCGGTCATCTCTACCTCCCAGAGAAGTAGCAGCAAACCATAAAGCACCATCACGCTCATAAGCAAAACCTTTATCACGTAGTACCTCCACCACTTTATCCACTGAGCCGTCGTCGTAGAGAGAGTACTCATTAAAAAACACATCCATCTGTATGCCCAAAATTTTCATGGTATCGCGTTGATTTCCGGCAATAGCATCTTCAGCCTTGGTCTTGAAAAACTCCCAATCCGCATCAACGATACTCTCTCCATGTTCCACGTACAACCCACGCCCCAATTCCACCAAGTATGCACCATGATAGTGGTCTTCTGCCAATTCCACTGACTGGCCAAGCGCCTGCAAATAGCGCAGCCGGAGCGATTCCCCCAATCTACGCATCTGCTGGCCAGCATTGTTGTAATAAAATTCACGCGTTACCTGATATCCGACTGCCGCCAGTAAATTTGAGACAGAGTCGCCAACTACCCCTCCACGTCCATGACCCACAGTCAGAGGTCCCGTAGGATTGGCGCTGATAAATTCAACCTGCGCACTTTTTCCATCCCCGTACTGCAAATCCGCGTACGCAGAGCCCAATCCCAAAATCACCTCTATTTGAGATGCCAACCAGTCTCCATTCAAACGAATGTTCAAGAAACCTGGTGCCGATACCGAAGTATCCCCAAGCAACACACTGTCAGGCAAGTACTTTTCTATTTGACCAGCGATTTCCAAAGGATTTTGTTGCATTGGTTTCGCTAGCTGAAGGGGCAGCGCACAGGAGTAGTCTCCCCACTCAGACCTTGTAGGATGACTAAGATGTGCATGCTCAGGTAGAGTACATCCAGAGAGCACGCCCGCCCGCTGGGCAGCTTGCGCACCCTCCAAAATCAACTGCCCAAGACTTGCAGAAAGAACTCGCATAGAGTTTACCGCGGCGGCAATTCTAACATATGCCCCTAGAATCTAAGCACATACGACTCCGGAAACATAAGAATACGTAAGAACCAACCATGTCAAAACCATGACCACTCAGTTATCATCTTTCACTAGTACTCAAGAATTAAGAGCGATTGTCCGGAAAACTAACCGGACTTCACAACTTGCCATTCTCCTTCATCTGTCTGCTGACATGCGTAACTTGGTGAGCGCTTCGAGTCACGAGAATACAGTTCATAAATTTGTACCGGTTGACTCAAGCCTGTGGCTTGTCGACTGTATACATTAGAGACTTGCATCCACACTGGAACATCGGTCAAATCCAGTGGGATCCCAGCATTCTCAATATAGCGAAAACCGCGATCATACCATTCATCCCAGCTTAGTCCCTGCTCATACTCTGTGGCAAGACACTGAATAAGATCAGACCGGAGCCAGTACTTATAATCATTCCAAGTGATATTTATACGTTCGCCTCGATCTGCCAATTTGTTCAGCGCTAACATATCATGGCATTCCGGCAATGGGAAGCCCTCCAGATCGCATATTCCACTGTGGTGGATTTTATACCGCACCGTCCGTTTGAAATCTTGTTCGAGAGTAGAGTATCCGATTAGAGCGATACACATACACGCGATCATTACACCCCGGAACCACATATGTGAATTACTTGTTTGAAATACATATTCAGACGCAAAGGCAATTGCAGGAATCAGGGCCAAAAGAGCCGGAAGTAGGAACCTGGGTGCAAAATAAGATACTTGAGCGAGAGCCGAGACTGTCACTGCAATAATAATAACAAAGGTGAAGCTCATAAGGTTTTTATTTTGTCTCCACTCCCTGACCGGCACAAGCAATACTAGGGGACCAAGGGCAATGAACAAGCCAGAAATGTTTCCGTATTGAAATGCGTAATCACCATATGCCAGAGCCAATGGATAACTCATCAATATAAGCCACACACTCTTGGGCGCGTGCCAGGATCCTTGCGAGCGATAAACAGCACCTATATCAGACTCGAGAAACAAAAACGGTGCAAACGGCTCGCCGAAGAACACAAAATTCTTAATAGCTTGTGGCACCACCGGCAACAAAGCAGATACAAAAAAAACCAGACACAAGAAAAATAATGATCTTGAGTAACGAACGTTGAAGTAGAGAATCGCCACTACAGGCAGGCCAACCGCTAACACGTAGGTTGCTTTTGCGACCACAGAGAATCCAGTGAGCAGCCCCACAAGAATTACCACTGGAACTAGCGCCTTACTTCTCTGCACTTGCACAGCCCAATACAGAGCAGCAATACCCATAGCCACCGCAAATAAATCAACCTTACCATCAATCAGATAGAAGGTCACCGAAGTAGATGACAACACCATGACCACAGCCACCCACTTTCCCATACGCCCCACACCCAGAAGACCACACATGGATACTAAGATAGCGATCATACTTATAGTAGTCACCCAGACAAAAAGTAGGGCAGCCTGCTCACCAGCCAGCTTGAGTAATGCTGCGTGGTGCATTTCGCCTATAAACCCAGAAACACCGTGTGTGTACTCGTGTCCACCAATAAGTGCCAGTCTCCCGGATTCAGCCATAACTTTGGGCAATGCCATATAGAAAAATATGCCATCACCGGCTCCAAATCTAACCGGAAGGATAGCATTGAAAACCCCTAGCAGGACCAAAACAAATAGCGTCAGCACAGCTAAAAAACCGACAGATATTTGAAGACCAGAAAGATGATTCCACACTTGAATCCATAGCCGACGAAATGTATCTACTATTTCTCTGCGCACAACGGCTGCGCCCAGAAGCAGAAACAATACTATCAATCCAACGACGAGAGGCAAAGAGAATTCTCCTGCCAGACCTAGCACCAACCATATACTTGCTAGCAATCCCTCCCCAACTAGCAACGTAGTGGCTAGGAACGCAGCAGCCGAAAAATTGCGCCATTGCTCTCTCCCAACACCAATTACAGTCAGAAGAGATGCTCCTGCAGCCGAACAGGCAGCTATGTAAACCAGACAAACACCCACTGATGTAATCATCTAAGAATTACTAGTATGGGATCAGAAACCGATCCGCCATTGAAGCAGCTTGAGTAATTCAGCCGGCGGCCAAAAACCCCAAGATGTCAACACATTGGTAAACGGCGCATATATGTTAACCCGCATCCGGAATGAGACGGCTGCAAACATCCAAGCGATTAGGAATATTCGGAATATCCGCCAAGAGAACATTTAGAACAATGTGTAAATGAACGGGCCGACTCCAGAGGCCGAAGCGAAAACCAACAAAAGTCCGAAAACTAGGAGAACAGCCACCATAGGTATCATCCACCACAGTTTTCGCTGCCAAAGAAAAGACAGCACTTCACCGAAAAC
Organism: Anaerolineales bacterium; assembly: GCA_022450585.1. GTDB lineage: Bacteria > Chloroflexota > Anaerolineae > Anaerolineales > UBA11657 > CAJWGI01. Next base: position 58,494 of record JAKUPR010000005.1, read on the forward strand.
CCCCAAATTTACAGCCATTGTCCGTAAAAAAGTTTTCATTGACAGCCTCCAATCATATTATCCGCATGAAACAGTAAATTGAACACGGCAATTTCATTTGCCGCTAGGACGCCTTAGCAATGCGCTCGGCCAAAGCAATCGCGCGCTCCATACACTGGTCGCTATCGATGTAGCGATACTCGCCTGTCCGACCGAGAACATCCAAATTGGGTTGCTCTCGAATGAACTGTAGTACATTATCCAAATGCTCGCGGAAGCCATAATAGCGGATTGGGTACGCATGCGCAGCTCGCACAACAAACGACTTTGTAATATCTTCCCCTGATATGATTCCATCTTGATCCAGATGCGGCAATGACAATTCTAAGAGCTCTTGCTCGCTCATCTTCCACAGTTTGTCTCCACTATGGCAAGAAAACTCAACAGCCAACATGTTTTCTCCAGGCGGGGAAAGAGTATCACAAAATTTGTCCATCTCCGCAAGACGATGGTAAGGACGACCCAAGTAGTAAATATACGAAGTATCCAGTAAATCCCTCTTTGACGTAACCACATAAAGCACTATCAAGCCAAGGTATCCTAGTCGATCTGCGCTTGCTTGAACATTGGATGAAACACCAGGGGATATCATTTTGACTAGGTTCGGTATAGGTATTGTGGAAATAACATGATCAGCTTCCATTTTAACTACTTGGCCGTTTTGAAGTACCGTAACAACGTAACCACCAGCGACAGATCTAAGCTGCGTTACCCTAGAATTGAGGTGGATAATCCCCCCCTGGTTCAGCACACGCTCAGCTATTGCCTCAGCAATCAAACCATATCCCCGAGTTGGATAACGCAATGGTAGTACAAGCTCTCGCTCTGTAAGAGACCGTGCCTTTCCACTCACTCTCCGCACGAGCATCATCTTCAAACTTTTCATGAAATTTAGCCTAGTACTGGTGGGTAGAATCTCTGGAGAGAGACGCTCACAGGCTAGCTTCCAAAACCCTTCAGTATATGGACGAAAGAAAATTTTAGCCAGATGGCTACCAAAATTAGCCGCCGCCCATTCCCCAAAGTGAGGACTTTGTTCATGCATTCCTAGTATTTTCTGTGCTATCCGCTTTAGCTGTGCCCATACAAAAGTAAACACGGAAGCGATAGAATCACCCGGCGAGAAATTCAGCAACACATTTTTCGCGCTTAGGGGATAGTCTAAGAAGCGCCCCTGAATGTGTAGCTGTGCACTACGCTCAAAACTGACCACATCGTCAGCCAAGAGGTCTGTGATGCGTTCAACAATCTCTTGTTTCTGAGTGATAAAGAAATGTGGCCCAAAATCAAGGCAGTACTTACCTTCATCAGCGCGAATAGTACCGGCCAGACCACCAATGTGACCCTGAGATTCACAAATTATCGTCTGGAATCCAAGTTCATGTAGTCGCCAAGCAACCGACAATCCGGAGATACCAGCACCCAATACTATAATCCGTTTTTTGTTATCCAATCTGGAGATTCACCTAGAAACTAATTTAGTAGTATTAGAAAACCATCAATACATTCTTATAATTTGCGTTTACCGTGAATTGCGTTGGCAACGTGGTCACCTTAATTCCTAACTCCACACCCAGAGATTCCCAGAATCCGTCGGGTATTTGTAAGTAGCTGTGGCCACGCTGCTTAACCTTTCGATAACGAGCGTCAGCAAGCCATATTTTACAAAGTAAACCAATTACGTCAACAACCATACCTTCCCGTAGCACGAAAGCTAGTGACTTGAGTATATCTTGAATCGTTCTGCCTTTGTGACCGATGTCTCCTATAATCATCTTTGATCCCGAGACGGATATTTGCTGCATGCCACGGACAAACGCAGTTACATGGTCCAGGTCGGCAAAGTAATGCACCACGCTAAAGCAGATAATTTTAGTGAAACCCGAACCTAAGGTGGAGATGTCACTCATGTCCGGTTTTACCTGCCTAACAATTACATTTGATTTTGAAGCGAACTTGAGGTTACACACACTGACATAATAATCGGACATGTCAGCACACACTACCGAGCCCACATTGTTGGCCACGTTTTCTGCAAAGTGGCCAACACCACAACCAAAATCAAGTACTTTGTCATCCTGACAGTAACCCATTAAATCAGAACTGAGGCGCACAAACGTGTCCATCTGTTTCCTCCAGAGGCTGGAGTGAGACCACGTGTTGTCGCTATTCCAGTACTCAACCCAGACGTTTTTATGCCCAGTAGAACCTGCAGTATCACTCATAGTTTCTTCGCTTTCAGTCCACTTAACCACTCAACTGTTTCTCGGATACCTGAATTAAGATTGCCACGATAAGAGAAACCTAGGGCTCGAATCTTGCTGTCATCAACATGATATGACACCTGATTGAGAAGCCGTGTCCTAGTGTATTCTATCTCCGCGGCCGGAAAGTTGCTGCGTACCTCGTTTATTATCTGATCGATTGTGGAATTCAGGGTAACCACATTATAAATCTGCCCAGTCGTTTCTGGACGACTCAGAACAAATTCAATAGCCGCCACGCCATCCTCCAATGCAAGATAAGGGCGCACTAGGTCAACTGCTTCTGACCACACCGTGAACGATCTCCCGGTAGCGGCATAGAAGATAAATTTGTTTACTGCAGTGTGAAAACGCATGCCAATACTTGGACCAAAAATAGTTCCCAGACGCAGGATCACGCCCCGGATATCGCCTCTCTCAGTTGCAGAAATAACTTCTTCCTCGGCAGCCAATTTACTGGTAGCGTATGGGCTTTGTGGCTTAAGGTCGCTTCGATCGCAATCCTCTCGCGCAATACCACTCACAGGGCCATACACGCTGGTAGTGGAAGGGAAAACCAGAGACTTTACACCATGCTGAATACATGATTGAAGCACATTCTTAGTCCCTCCAAGATTCACGGATTGCACCTGCTCTGAGATATCGAAGCTCCCTTCTGCATTGGTGATTGCCGCTAAATGCACCACAGAATCCACATCGCTCATAGCCCGGGAGAGATCATTAGAATCCAAGATATCGCCCTTTACGAACGTGTATTCTAGGTTTTTCGGTAGGTCAAATAAGGATGCATAACGCTGTGTGCTTAGATTATCTAGAATAGTGATTGCTCGGATCCTAGAATTGTCCGACAAATAACGTATGAGCTGAGAACCAATATGTCCAAGGCCACCAGTAACTAGAACGTGCATAAAAACTTATTCATTATTATGATAATAGCGTACTGTCTCCTGCATCCCCTCATCCAAACTGACTAACGCTTGCCAACCTAAATCAGATTGAATCTGCGAACTATCGATAATGACGTCGCCAACATCGATCCGTTTGCGATCATCGGGCCAAACAACTTGCGTAACACTTCCAGTACCACTAGCAGCCACTATTCTCTGAGCAAGATCCCTAACACTAACAGACCGTTCATTGCCTGCAAACCAAACACGCCCTCGTAAATCTGTCTGAGCCGCTAGCGCAAGAGCTGTGATCGCATCTTGCACATAAAGCACGCTGCGCAACTGGTCCCCATCACCAAATATAGTAAGACACTGGTCATCCAGAGCAAGGCCAAAAAAGAAATTAATAAAACCGAAATCCGGGCTGTTTATATTCGCACGAGGACCATATACATTAGGAAGACGTACTGAATTTACTGCCATGTCATATGCCCTAGCATAAATAAGGCAATAATACTCTGCTGCAGCCTTGTTAGCTGAGTAGATGTCCACAGGAGCAACCGGATGACCCTCAGTGATGGGTTCCATGATCATAGGACCAATTTGCGTGCTGGTACCTACATAAACCATCTGCGCTGCGGGCTGAAACCTACGCAGTGCCTCTAGAACATTAAGGGTGCCTATACAATTCACAGAAACATCCCGTTGCGGGTCACGCATTGAATACGGGTGGGAAGTATGCGCAGCACAGTGGAAGAGATATGAGGCATTTTGCACTACTGAGGCCATTACGTCGAATTCGCAAATGTCTGCAGAAACCAATTCTACACAATCATCAATGCCATTCAAATTGGCAATGTCACCCCCAGAGCGAGGGTCAAGCGAATCGACAATGGTAACATCAGCACCGCCCCCAACAAGGGAGTGTGCCAGATTACTGCCAATGAAACCTAATCCTCCTGTTACAACGACACGTTTTCCCGCGAATACCTCAAAGATCTTGCTGCTCACCAATACTCTCCTTAAGACCCTCATGATAGAACTGAATGGTCTTCCGCAAACCATCTGCAAAACTTACTCGGGGAAACCAGCCCGTTTCCATACGCAATTTTCTATTGTCAGCTATGAAATCACCAACATCCATCTTCTCCTCATCACTTGGAAATGGTACTCTTTGGATTTCAGACTTTACTCCAACCACATCATGTACTGCATCCACAATCTGGGCTACCATCTCTTGAAACTGCAGCCCAATACCTGACCCGAACACATAGGCTCTCCCAACCGCGCGCGGTGATGACGCAACTAGCAACAGTGCATCCACTACATTCTGCACATATGAGTAGTCTCGCACAAAATCTCCTGGCTCGTAAATGGTCAACGGGCTACCGGTCATCGCACGCCACAGCATAAAATTAAGTATGCCCCTTCGCGGATTGTTCACCTGTTGGCGTTCTCCAAACACATTCGCAAGACGCAGCATACTAGTTTTCAGACCATAGTTCTGATGATATACGTATAGGTACTTCTCGCAGGTAAGCTTATGGGCGTCGTACAGAGTAAGTGGCCAATCCGGATGATTCTCCGCTACCGGCACTGCGGCGACACGACCCGCTTGCGTAACTGTGCCAGGAACGACTATGGAAGCGCTAGGACACAACAAACGACAAGCTTCCAACAGCGCCAACGTAACACCACAATTATCCTGCAAATCCTGCAGCGGAGATTCCATAGAGTGCAGGTGACTGGTCTGAGCAGCAAGATGAAAGACGTAATCATGCCCCGGAAGGATATTTCTCAAGGAGGCAACGGAAGAAGTCGAAGTGCTCAAATCAACTCTTTTCACACTGAGGAGCTTCTTCACAGATAAAATATTCTCCTCTTTTTTCATTGAGCGCGTCAACACAGTAACGTTACAACCCATAGAGAGACAGCGCAATGCCAAATTACTCCCGATGAAACCTAGTCCACCAGTAATGAGTACACGGCTCCCCTTAATTGCCGAAAAATCCATAAACTTCAGATCTCACCTGCTCCGTTTCATATAATACGCGCCATGGGAATATGAGTAATAAAGCGACCACCATGTTCTCGGAAAACATGCTCCTTAATAGATATTTCATTCAAATGATTCCATGCGAGCAGGAAAGCATAATCTGGGTAATCTGCAGCAAAACGATCAATCGATACTACCGGTATATGGGTACCAGGGGTAAAAAGACCTTCTTTCGAAGGTGTATTGTCGCAGACAAATTCCAACAAATCGGGTCCAATACCACAGTAGTTAAGAATAACCGTACCCTTTGAAGAAGCAGCGTAACCAACCAGTCGAGCGCCTTCTCCCTGTAAGCTCCCCAATAAATCTCTTAGCGAGTCTCGCGATTGCTCGACGCGTGCTGCAAAGGCTGAATAGGTATCCAGGGAATCCAGACCATGTTCATTTTCCAGAGTAAGTTGAGATCTCACCGATGGCTCTTCACGACGACTGCATGCCACCTTGCAACCATACACGCGCATTGACCCCCCGTGCACTGCAATCGGATCAACACGGAAGATACGTAAACCATGCTTTTCAAATAAACGCTTTAATGACGAGACAGAAAAGTAATATACGTGCTCGTCATAAATCTGATCATAGGCCAGCTGCGCCATGATTTCTAGCCAGTAGGGATCCTCAAAAACAAATACGCCTTCCTCATCCAGCAGTGCCTCTAGGGCACGAGCTACGCCGTTCAGGTCCGGAATATGACAGAGAACATTCGCGCCAACCACCAGCTGCGCCGGTCCATGCTCAGCACGCAGAGTACCCGCTAATTCCACGTTGAAGAACTCTGAAATCACATTTAGTCCTTTATCTCGGGCAGCAGCAGCCACGTTGGCGGATGGCTCAATGCCAATAGCATTTGCATTATGACTGACAAGTTTTTGTAACAGGATTCCGTCGTTGGCGCCGATTTCCACAATTGGCAATGAAGCATCGTACAAAATCTCTTCGCCAATGATTGTTGACAATTCAGAGAAGTGCTCATCCATCACCTGCGAGATTGAAGAAAAATAAGCATAGTTGCCATGGAAAAGCATGTCTGGTTCAACAACTTCCATCAATTGAACCATCCGACACGAAACACAAAACCCGCACCGCAGTCTAAAGGTATATTCCGGTTCCGAGAGTTGTGCATGCGTGAGAAAAGAGTTGGCAATAGGCATTTTCCCTAAGTCAAGGAACGGATGCAAAGACATACCGTCGCAGATACGGCATCTTATTGACAATGTAGACATATTAATCCTTTCATCTTACCTTTTCTGAAGATCGGCAAATTAGCTCACACATTGCCACTAGGCCAACACAAAATCAGAGATATAATCAGTTTGCCGCATGTGTGCATCACTTTTCAATTTTTCAGGTTCTCCCACTCCTGAATATGTCTCGCTACCCTATCCACAGCGGCGAGAGACAATTCCGGATATATAGGCAAGCTTAGAATTTCTCCCGCTACATAATCGGTATGGGTTAGATCCCCGAAGGTATGTACCCGCCCAGCATAAGCAGGTTGCCTATGTACCGGCACTGGATAATGAACAGCGCTGCCTATACCATAGTCACTCAGATAATCACCGAGTATATCGCGCTGCACGGTTCTAATCACAAACTGATGATACACATGTTGAGCATTGAAGCGTATGATCGGGAGACAAATCTGTGCCTGATTCAGTAGTTCCTCATAGCGCCGCGCGAGCAACGCGCGTCGCTCATTATCAGAATTCAGATGATGCAATTTTGCACGCAGGATGGCAGCCTGTAAAGAATCAAGACGACTGTTGAATCCTGGAATTTCACTGACATGCCTTTTACGCCATCCATACTCACGCAATTCACGTACCCTTGCCAATAAATTCGCGTCGGAACTCACAACTGCTCCGCCATCACCCAATGCGCCAAGATTCTTGGTGGGATAGAAACTAAAAGCAGCTATATGACCCCATGTCCCCACACTACGCCCATCAATTTTAGCGCCATGAGCCTGGGCACAATCTTCAACAACGTAGACTCCGTGCTTTTGTGATATCTCGCAAATAGCAGGCATGTCGGCCGGGTGGCCGTATAAATGCACCGGTACCACAGCACGCGGACGCCCAACAGGATGGTCTCGCAGGGCTTCCTGTAAACTAGAGCAATCCATAGTATAACTTTTCGGGTCAATGTCAAGAAGAACAGGGGTTGCCCCAGTCAGTTCAATGGCCGCCATAGTAGCCACCGCCGTATGTGATACAGTGAATACTAGGTCACCAACGCCTACACCACAGGCGCGCAGGGCCATTTCGAGAGCATCTGTACCCGATGCTACAGCAACTGTATGCGCAGCGCCCACAAAATCGGCGAACTCACGCTCAAAGAACTCCACTTCTTCCCCTAATATGTATTGTCCGCTTTCCAGTACTCGCTGGACTGCCATATCAATCTCGGAGCGATGGGCATAATAATTGGCTCTGGGATCACACTGTGGAATTGGAACCATTACTAGCCCTTCGTTGAGTAACAATGCAACCTGATGTTCAATCCAGACACTCCCGCTGCCAAAGCTCGAGCACCATCAAAGCCCATATATGCATATAATGTCCACGGCCAGCATCAAAATCGCGGCGTAGTCCCTCCACAACATCTACATCAAATATACCTCGTCGCTTCATTGATTCCCGCGAAAGGGATTCAGATACAATCGGTTGAAGCTCAGCGCGCAGCCAAGCTCATATAGGCATCTGGAATCCCTGCTTGCGCCTCCGGATAATTTCCGCTGGCAGTAAATCATCCAACACATCGGTTAACACCATCTTAGTTCGCCCTTGAAGATAGGATATAGGAGAATTTCCCAATTTTAACCCAGAAGGTATACATGTTGCGAATTCGACCAGTTTGTGATCAATCAGGGGCACGCGAACTTCTAGAGAGTGTGCCATGCTCATAGCATCAGTATCACGCAAGAGCATGTGCGACAAATATGATTTCAACTCCAATCTTGTGACCCTTACAATAGGATCGGACTCAGTCTCGACCACATAGGAGCGCAACAAATCTATACTTGGATCCACCTTATTCCGCATGGAATCCAGATCCTCATGATAGATTTCTTCCTTTCCAGACTCACTGAAGAGCGTACGAGTGCGCAAATAGCGAGCTAAAAAACCTGCCTCTAGCCAACTCGGAATCTCTGCTAAAGGGAATCGACCGGAGACCTTGGCCAACTGACGCGCAGACATTCTTGCTGCCATTTTTGCCGGTCCGGGTAGAAGATGCCATAATCTTTCTGCACGCTCCCCCTGCAACATGTATCGGTACTGACGATAGCCGGCAAAGAGCTCATCTCCTCCCAAACCTGAGAGTGCTACCTTGACATGTTGAGCAGTCGCTTGTGAAACTAGAAATGTGTTTAGACCATCGCCTGTAGGCTGATCCATAGCACGTATGAAGGCAGGTATTTGCGAGGCCACATCACTCCCAGAAACTACGACCTCGTTATGGTCCGTGTCACAATGGCGAGCTACAATTCGTGCAAAACGGCGCTCGTCAATACGCTTACCTTCCGCACGAAAACCAATGGAAAAAGTCTTCAAACGCTCACCGCTTAGGCGAGCCATCAGGGCTACCACAGCGGATGAATCCACGCCACCTGACAAAAACGCTCCCACAGGAACATCTGCAATCATGCGTAATTTAATCGATTCTTCCAATAATCGGCGCAATTCACGCCTAATCTCTCTAGCGTCATAACCTCCTGGCGTGAGATCATCACTCTCAACCACTGGGACATCCCAGTATTGGCGAAGTGTCACTTTACCCTTTTCCCAAATCAAACAATGCCCTGGAAGCAGTGTATACACTCCCTGCAACATAGTGCGTGGAGGAGGCACTGCGTAGAACGTGAGAAAATGGTGTAAAGATTGAAAGTCCAATCCTTTCTTTACCAAACCGCTACTCAACATAGCTCTTAACTCAGAAGCTAGCAATAAGCCGCCATCTGTCTCAGACCAATAGAGCGGTTTTATACCTAGGCGATCCCGAGCAGCAAAGAGACGCTGTCTATGCATATCCCAAATAAGAAATGCGAACATGCCTCTGAAGCGATGTACGCACTCATCACCCCACTGCATGTACGCGTTCAGGATAACTTCGGTATCGCTGTGGGAACTAAATCGATGTCCAGCCTGCTCTAGCTCAGCGCGGATTTCGGAAAAATTATAGACCTCTCCATTGTACGTTATCGCCAGTCCGTAGTCTGCTTGTAGCATAGGCATGTGGCCGCCAGACGAAAGGTCAATAATTGAAAGGCGGGTATTAGCCAAAGTAACAGGTGTATCAGTGCTGTCCACCCAGACACCGCTGTCATCCGGTCCCCGATGGTGGATTGCGCCAGCTACTCGCTCACCAAGTGCGTGGTCAGCCCGACCAACTAAACCAAAAACACCACACATCAGATCATCACCATCACAGTGCAGTGCAGTCCCAGAGTACCTCCATCTGGCAGCCAAAGTAAGGAAGCTCAACACGCAGGAGCATCCAAGTGTTAGCCAAGAAAGCACCCGCAACTAGCAATGCCAATACCGTCAGGAGCACACGCTTCGAGAAGAGATGCGTAAGACCACCTAATGTCAATAAAACGACCATAGTGATTGCCGGCATCACGTGACGACCAGTGGCATAAAAAAGTGGCGGCGCCCATTCAGCCGAAATCTCCATTCGAAACACTCCAACGAACAGATACATGAGAACAGCGAGCAGAAACGTGAATGCGATGCTCAACGGCATAGCCTGCGGAAATAGACCCATACGAAAAATACGCCGAAGCCATCCCAGTCCGGACACCAAAAGCAATCCTGCGATGACACCATAATGCCACCGCGCCAGCCCAGGCCAATCTCCACCAACAAATGATCCCCAGAAGGTAACGAAAATAGAGCGGATACCAGAGAGATATCCGGTTCCGGTTCGCTCGATATCGTAAAGTGAGAACAGCTGCCCGTTCAATCTGTTCCCCGTTGTGTGCGTTAGAGCATTGCTAATAAAGTATCGTACTCCTTCAGGAACATAGTTCCATGAACGTTCTGCTGAGCCATTCTTGAGCAAATTATCAAAGGGCACTCCACTCCACTCGCCTGCGCTCCCTGAAGAATCGTAAAACATGGGTGGCCTTCCTGATCCTAGACGCGAACCCACCACCATGGCAATACCGTCCCAGACCATTTCATCCGAACTTCTATTGCTCAACATCACACCAATATCAACCACTTGCGATGGCAATTGCACTTCATAGGCAGCAAACTCCCAAGACCCGCTGGCTGCAAACGATCCGCTGGAAAAAGTGGTCTGGTTTCCGCTGTCAGTGACCAAAATTACTTCAGGATAATTAATTAAGTTTCCCAGCGGCGCCTTCATCCACGCACCTACACTAAGCACTTTCCCGGCCAACAGACGCGTAACACCCCGTGGGAGAAATTGCACAACAGTCTGATTAGTTTTTGTGAAAAACATGTGACGTCCCAGAGGTGCACCAGCAAACAAGTTAGTTTCGTCATCCTTATCAGCAACACTGTCCAAGCTTTCCTCTACTTGAAACGCCAATGTCGCAGAACTCCCATGCAGTGGCACCATCGCGGGAGGACGCTCGAAATACCAGTGCGCCACCCCAGCCGATTCGGAAGGTATCATCCAGACCCCCACAGCCAAGCTTGAGAAGGCTAACAACAGGGACAACATCAACCAACGCCAGCGGAACCCAATATGATGCATCAAAAGCATCAACACCGCCGGTATCACAACCAACGCGGTGATTTTCGTATACATGCATGCCAAGAACCCGATACCGAGACAAACTAGCCTTCCCAAAGAGAATCCGCGCAGATAAATAATAGTTGTCAGCCAAAGCACTACGGCTGTAGCCAATAAAGCCGGACCTTCAACTGAAATGCCACTCATGTTCGCGTGCACTGACGGCAACAACACTATCAACGCAGATGCCGAGATCGCTACTCTTCTATCGCGAAACAATAGATAGCTGAGCTGATACGTGACACCCAACAGCATTAATCCAACACTAAGTGCAGCGAAACGGCCAAGACGCAATCGCGAATATGTGTCACCAACCGGAGTCAGCAATTGCACAATCCCATGTGACAAATAAACCCCGCTGCCACGTAATTCTCCGCTGCCCTTTGGTAGCCGACTTGTGTCACGTACGCATTCAGGATCTCCACCAATACCAAGCGCGCACAAGTCATCTCCCCGTGTCCCTAACGCGGTCAGCTTAGCGCCAGAAAAGCGCGGTTGAGGTAATCCAAAGTCATGGGCCAGAACCCGCGCTCGCTCCAGTGAACGCGCAAAGTGGAATACCTCGTCAGGGTTTCCACCTAGATTGTCCACAAGGGGAGTAGCCATGATGCGCAAGGAGCCTATCAACACAAAGGCAACAATTGTCGGTAACATCCAATACACGTGTGAGCGTCGTAAAAACACGTCCCGGAGCACCAATGCCTGAACCCATCTTCCGGGAGTTGACATGGACACCGAGGAAATTTTACGTACCACTGAACCGGACATAACGTAATCCCAAGAAACCCACAAGCGACAACACGGTTCCAATACCAATCACCGAAATCGGAATCGCCCGTACCGGCCCCAGAAGAACCTCGCCTACTATCAGCACAAGAGCCGCAGTCGCCGCCGCAGCACAAAAACGAACCGCAATCACAGCCCTAAACTCAGGCCAGCGCTCTACATAAACTCCCAACACAGCATTCAGCGTAAGGTGAACAAACACGATCGCGATGATACCATCTCGGAGGCCAAGCACGAAAGGATAAGACAATTCCCTCACAGTCGCAAACCGAAGAACAAAAGCCAAACCATAACCTAGCACGACAATAACACTATCTGCAAGAAGCACCATTCCCGCGCGGCGGAGAAAACGCGTAATTGGCTGCCACAGACCCCCGCCAACCACCTCACCCAAAGCACTCCCACGCTCAAATTCCAACTGCGCTTTGTAACCCTCGGCATAGTGTACAAGAGCGTACGTGCCAGCAAACATTAGTAGTCCGACCACTACCAGAGCTACAAACGGCAGGCGGACAAAGTCGAAATGCAGTACCGCAACCGCAGCCAAGATAGTCGCCATCATCAAATAGAGACCAGAAACACGGCGATGCCCCCAACCAACGCGTAGCAAGCGCTGATAATAATGCGTACGATGCGCCTGGAGCACCGGCTCACCTTGCAGCACGCGACGACCTAACGTCAAACCAGAATCAAGCAAAAAAACACCAAAAAGAAGTACCCAGAACCCAAGTGATAACCGCTCCCCACTCCGCGGAGCACCTAGAACTGCCATCCCGGCAAAGGTAAATCCCAGCCATATGCTGCCCACATCACCCATAAAAACACGAGCAGGCGGCGTATTGTGCATCAAGAATCCTAGCAGACCACCGGCAATGGATGCCGACATAATCGCCATCCATTCAAGGCCTACACTCATGCTTAGCCAGGCAACCGCTAGAGCCGCAATCAGCCCCTGACCAGCAGCAAGGCCATCCATACCGTCCATAAAATTGAAAGCGTTAGCCATTCCCAGAATCCACACGAAAGTAATGAGAACACCCAACCAGCCAACGTCTATTACACCGAAACCACCAGCTCCGAAATAACGTAGGTAACGACCATACAAAATCAGACCTAGGGCCGCCCAAGCTTGAGCAACTAAGCGAACGCGTGCCGGTAACGGTCTCCAGTCATCAATCAAGCTCACGCTTGCAATGAACCATCCACTTACCAGCAACGCCCATTCGCCACGCGCTAATGAGATCCCTGCACGATGTGCAATCACCATTGCCACCAACGGAGCAATTAAGACAAACACAAGACCGCCTGCCCGGGGAATAGGCCCAGAATGCGAGCTCCGTACATTAGGGATGTCAAGTAAACCAATACGCGGAGCGATATAGCGAACCATCCAAGTCCCAGGCCACACCAATGCCAATGCGCTGATGAAACCTAGAAGAAGTTGAGAATAACCTAACATACTTATGGGTTAGTTGGACATAGGCCTGTAATCAGTCACCAGTTCACTTAGCTGTTCCAACAGAGCACCCTTGTCGCCGTTGTTCAACATTGCAATTAGTTCTCTCAAAGAGAGATCAAATATTGTGTCCGGAGCAACTGTTTCTGCTAGACTGAAGACGAGTATTTTGTCGTGAACTGTGGGCAACCATTCTTTGCCATCTAGAGTAGCCTCTTCAACCAACTTTTCACCGGGGCGCAGCCCGGTATATTCGATATCAATGTCATGCCCTAGCTTCGACCCGTATAACCTAATTAACCTCAATGCAAGTTTCGCTATATTTGTTTTTTCTCCAGTCGCTAGGGCCAAAATATCGCCTGGTTGACCTAAAGACAATGTCTCCAACAACAATCTGGCTGCTTCTGCAGCGGTCACGAATCTACGTTCAGCATCAGGATGTGTGACGGTCACCGGTCCACCGCTCGCAATTTGCCTTCTGAAAAGATCATGTACACCACCGCCACTCTCTAGAACATTTCCCAACCGCACGGTGAAAAACATCTTTCCAGTACGGTCTGCTGCCGAAGCCACAATCATCTCGCCCAACCGTTTGGTGGCCCCCATTACTCCCACTGGTCGGAATGCTTTTATAGAAGAAGTAAAAACAAGTTTCTCGCTATCACTGGCCAGAGCCAATTCAACCACATTCACCGTTCCCTGAACATTTACTGTCACAGCCTGCGCAGGGTTAGCTTCGGCATCACGTATATCTTTCTTTGCAGCTGTGTGAAACACTATACTTGGACGATGAACACCAAACACGGTCGCCAGTCGATCACGTTCACGCACATCACAAACCTCGGTTACCACTTCCACACTAGGAGAAAGTTTTCGCAAATCTTCCAGTACCGTTTTCAGATTCTCTGCGTTCTGTCCAAGGCAGACAATCCGCGCAGGTTTCATCGCAGCTGCCTGTCGGCAAATCTGGGAGCCAATCATACCGCCCCCGCCAGTAATTAGCACAGTCTTTCCAATAAGAGCGTTATTTTCGTTACTCATAACTTCCGTCTGCGTTCAGCAAAATGCACAACCCCAACCTGGGTTGCCAGAATGAAAATAACCAGAACCAAAAGCTGCCATCGCAATATGCCCTCATCGATAAGATATAGCCATCCACAAACGCCCATAGCCAGTGACAGCAACAGATAAAACCCAGAGCCAACCCAGTGAGGATATCCGATGGTTGCTAAACGCTGATATAGATATGTGCGATGCGCTTGAAAAACAGGTTCTCCTTGCAGTAAACGTCGCAGGAATGTGAAAACCGAATCACATATACAGGGCGCGACCATTAGCGAACCAATCACCAGAAGGCGCGTGTTGCCCGTGCCCTGAAGCCCCAACAAGGGCATGGCGGCAAACGTAAAACCGAGGAATGTGCTGCCCACATCACCCATGAAAATACGCGCCGGCTGCCAGTTGTGACCTAGAAATCCTATAGAAGACGCCGAGACTAACAACCCGAGAGCAACCAAGATCGGCTCATTCAACCGCCATGCTACCAGCGCCCACATTGCTCCTGCAGCTGCGCCAATCCCACCTGCATTTCCATCGATACCATCCATAAAATTATAGGCATTAATCAGCCCAACAATCCACAGAAAAGTCAACGGGTATCCAATCCAACCCAATGTATAATCCCCGAAGATGAAAAAATCAATACCTTTAAATATCCCTACCCAGAGCATCATTACTAGGGCAGCGGCCGCCTGAACACCAAAACGCACTTGAGTCGACAACGCATAAAAATCGTCTAGCCAACCTACAGCCGCCACAAATACGGCTGTTATCAAATAGACTGCCAACCCTGGTATCGCCCAGTCAGAGCGAAATAACCATACACACAGTACACCTAAAATTGTCACAGCAGCAATTACGACGCCTCCGCCGGTTGGGGTGGCTACCAGATGTGAACTTCGCTCGCCGGGAATAGCCAACAGGCCATGTTCAGACGCCCAAACACTTAGACGACCTACTCCTAAGTAACTTACCAATAATACGGTTAGAGCGCCACAAGCAATAAGCATTTCGTCAACTAGGAAATGAAATCAATGAGCACCAGAAAGTTTCATGGCAAAAATTTGTTCCATCTCTTTAGACATGCATGCTGCTGCAGCCGCATGACCTCTCGAGGTAAAATGATTGTCCCTCAAATAATATAGGTCTTTCACATCATTCCGAACGGATATACACTCAGTGATGTCCAAATACGTAATATCATTGACATTAAGCACATCAATGATAGCTCTATTGGGCAGCATAGTGTCAATCTTGTCCTCCGAAATCCCATAGTAACTAAGCTTCACTTCAAGCAACTCTGAGTTTACTTGATGTCGATCGGGCAGAACAAGAAAAGCAAATTCGAATTGTAGTACCCTTGCGGTGGCAATCAGCCGCTGTAACTCTTCGTCAAAGTACTCCATGGCATCTTCAAGGTATGGTCTGTCTGTTCTCGTTATGAGAAATACCGGATCCATCAAGTCTGCATTGGCTTGGTTAAATAATAGCAACAGTTTGTGGCGCACCCATTGAATAGTGTAAATACGTCTAAGTGTGTAATTGCTCAGAACGTATTCGTTCATGCTGGACAGCCAATCAAGCTGAGAACTCAATGTAGGGTATAAGCTTTCCGAAGAATTGGTCTCTGATTCTACTGACTCGATCTCTCTGATATTACGTCCTTCAACCAAATTCTGGAAATCATTACCGAGAAAGAACACGAACACATATAACTCTGGAGCACCAAGCTCAGCGTGCCGTCGTTCAACGATGTCAATATGATGTGACAGCGCACTACCAGGAATACCCATGTTCAACAAATCAACATTGGGTACAACATCCAACAAGTTTACGAAGGTCTCATTATCATCAACACCAATACCGAACGTAAAAGAATCTCCAACAAAGGGGATAAACCGCGCATCACTGATAATTGAGTCTGGGGTAACACGAGCACCGTACTCATCAATCGAAACGGAATGACTATATTCGCTCGTGACAACCTTGAATTCGCTACCCGGAGTAAAGCGGTAGCAACCACCGTCAAGACACTCTAATGGCCAGCCTTCGTCACTGTTAAAAAACACTTGCTGACCAGAATCTATTTCGCTCATACGAAAACGTAACCACTCCGGCGTCAACAATCTTAGGGTGCCCTCTATCAATAGCGCAGCGGACACAAGCCCCGCTAGCGCTAAGAGTACGCCGACCACAAATCGTTGTTGCGATTTAGACATCATTACCCACAAACAAATTTCTCAGGACGGTACCAAGAATAATCAGGTTGCTCAAACCACTGTAACGCAAAGGCTAGAATATAATCCTTGGCTTCACGGTATCAACGACCAGTAAATACGGACCGTATAATTGTGGCTCCACTGCTCAGTCGGAAGCACCCAATGAGAACTAGGCACCCGGAGCGGAATAGTTTTTTCAAGGGAAAATCCAGTTAAAGAGTGTGCCTCAGTATTAACGGGACTACCCAGAACTGCTATTTGAGGCATCGGGTCCAGGTTCGCCAATTCGTCGACATTCCATAAGTTAACCCAAGAACCCGAAAAATGACGGGGGCCAGGGTGGTCATTAAACGCCACATTTAGGTCCACATGTGGCGCCAGATATGACCATACTTCTTCATATCCAGTAGACATGTTAATCCGATCTCGACCACGCAAGTATCCCAACGCTAGTAGCAAAAAACAGCATGTCATGAGAACTGTATGCCACCACCGCTCTCGCATCCATTTGTTGAGGACATAACGAAGAATGACACTAAAAGAAACCGCCGCCGCCAAAACAGCCACTGGCAGCAGGGGGGCGACATATCTTGGCACGGCCATCTTGCATGATGTTGTGTACAAAAACGTAACAATATAACAGAGTACGATTACAGTAGAAGGCCTAAAGACTGTTTCGTATTTGTCACCCTTCACCCTGTTTAGTAACACAATCAGACACCCAATTGCAGCGCTGAGGCCAAACCAGACACCGTCAATCTCCCACAGCACTCCAGGAAAATACCCTGGGTTCGGGGTCCACGCCCCGCCATCTG
>JAKUPR010000050.1 GCA_022450585.1 Anaerolineales bacterium
CGATATCATTCTTGGGGTTGCCTCAGTACGCAATGAACTCCGCTATCGTTGTGAATGTATGGCGGGGCTTTCCGTTCTTCGCCATTACGTTACTTGCTGGATTGTCGCCAATTCCCGATGAGCTTTATGACGCAGCAAAGGTAGATGGTGCTAATGCGATTCAGAGATTCTTTGCAGTTACCTTGCCTAGTGTCTGGCCTGTAGCATTAGTTAGCCTCATTTTATCAACTATTTGGACCCTGAACGAATTTCCAAGTATATATTTGTTGACTGAAGGAGGTCCCTTTAGGTCTACCATGACACTTGCTCTCTCTGGGTACTTCACTGCCTTTGTGCACGGGTCTCGGCAAATGAGTCAAGCGGTTATCTATTCTCTGGGTCTAGTTCCGTTGATGGTGGGACTGATAGCTTTCTTAGCGCGCGCTATGGCGAAACGCGAAGAGCAAGGTCTAGCATAATGTTTTCTATTTCCGTCAAGTGGGAACGTCGAGTTAAGATAATCCTTGGTGGGGCTTGGATGCTAATGATTAGTCTGGCGATTCTTTTTCCTACCTATTGGATTGTGCTTACATCACTGAAACATCCTAAGGAGATCCTTGAACGGCCGCCAATTTACTTTATCGACTATCTGTCGTTTCATAGCTATAGGAATGTTTGGAACAATCCGGTCATAGATTTCCCAGGTTGGTTGCTGAATAGTTTTGTGATTTCAATTAGTGCAACCCTTATAGCTACTATTGTTGCTTCGTTAAGTGCTCTGGCTTTTACGCGTTTGAGGTTCCCGGGTCAGAGTCGGCTAGGCGTGTTGGTGTTTGTTGCTTATCTTGTACCAGCATCATTGCTGTTTATTCCGATGTACCTTATGCTTGCCCAGTTTAATTTGCTTGAGAGCAAGATGGGTCTGATTATCGTTTACATAAGTTTCACTCTACCATTCATTGTGTGGATGCTCAGGGGATATTTCCAGACCATTCCAAAAGATTTGGAAGAGTGCGCGATGATAGATGGATGTAGTCGTGTAGGTGCTTGGATGCGAGTCGTCCTCCCGTTAGCAGCGCCTGGGATTGCAGCTGCTTCTATTTTTGCCTTCACAAATGCTTGGAATGAGTATCTGTTTGCTTGGACTTTAGGGGGTGCTGCAAGTAGAACTGCACCGGTTGGATTGACGCGCTGGGTGTTTCTGGATATGTTCTTTTGGGGTGAATTGAGTGCAGGCGCGGTATTCTTGGCAATTCCGGCGGTGCTCATGTATTTCTTGGGACAGCGCTTTATCGTATCTGGGTTAACAGGTGGAGCTGTAAAGGGCTAAGCATCGCCCGATTTCAAAACACGACTTTACCCGGAGAATTCAAGTCTAGTACTGTGGTCCTAGTGTTATCCTGGATAGTTTCATTTGGTTGGGATTAGCAGTCTGCATCACAAGTTGATTGCTATGTCGGTGGACGTTGCTTCTATGGTTATGTTTCCCCGCAGTGGCTAGTGGCTAGTGGCTAGTGGGTCGTCCTGTTTATAATACAATTCATGTAAAGAGGTCTGGAAACTAAATTGAAGAAAAATACTTCGGAAATCCCGAAAGGTTCGCCCCGGGTTGTGTTTCAGCCGCAGTCTGGGGAAGCGCTTCGCCGTGGCAGCTCAATACTTGCTGCAGTGGTCAAGCCCACTTTAGGGCCGATGCCCCGTCTGGCCGCTGTGCAAGATATCATGATGCGCAATGGTGTACCGGAATTACTCGATGATGGCGGTAATATAGCACGACGTGTTATTGAAATAGGCGACCGTGATGCAGATGTAGGCGCTATGTTGTTGCGTGATGCGTTGTGTACTATGCATGATGATGTAGGAGATGGTACTGCGTGTGCAGCAGTCTTGTTTGAAGCGGTGTTCTCGGCAGGTTTACGTTATGCTGCTGCTGGCGGGGATGTGATGGGGTTGCGGTCTGGCCTGGATAAGGGCATGCGCTTGATACTTTCCGCGCTCGAAGACATGGCTAAGCCGATAGGTGGTGAAGACGATCTTGTGAAGATGGCCAGAACAATATGCCATGATGATGAGATGTCAGAAACATTGGGTGAGATTTTTGACGTTATTGGCCAATACGGACACTTGGATATCGTAAAAGGAAAACGGAAAATACTGGAGCGCGAATACGTAGAAGGCTCTTACTGGGAATCGGGATGGCTGTCTAGTCGTATGATTACGGATTCAGATAAGCGTGTTACCAATGTTTATAACGCGGCTGTGTTACTGACTAATATCAGTCTCACAGACCAGGATATACCAAGATTAGCGAGACTTGTTGAACTTGCAATGAAACATGGTCGCGATTCCTTGGTGGTTGTGACACCTGGCGTATCTGACAGTGTCGTAGGTTTACTGCTGCTCAATGGCAAGGAAAAAGAAGACGGCAAGTTTGGTACACTAGCTGCAAAAGTGGCTGAAATCCAACCTCGCCAGACTCTCGACTTAGAGGACATGGCTATCCTTACAGGTGGCCGGGTTGTCAACCGCGATGCAGGAGAATCGCTAGCTCAGGTTAAGTGGGGCGATCTTGGGAAGGCACGTCGGGTATGGGCATCAAGGCACCATCTAGGCCTAGTTGGTGGAGAGGGAGACAAACACAAACTACGTGATCACATTGTATCCCTGAGGAAATCTATATCACAAATAGATGACAAGTATTTGCGTGACTTGACTATTACTCGGGT
Organism: Anaerolineales bacterium; assembly: GCA_022450585.1. Lineage (GTDB taxonomy): Bacteria > Chloroflexota > Anaerolineae > Anaerolineales > UBA11657 > CAJWGI01. Next base: position 2,706 of record JAKUPR010000050.1, read on the forward strand.
TGGCCGTCTAATGGGTGGAGCTGCCATCTTGCGTGTAGGTGGTGATACCGATAGCGAACTAGAAGTTCGAAAGGACCTTGCTGATAGGACGGCGCGGGTGTTGAGAGAAAGTGCGCATCATGGAGTGGTTCCTGGGGGTGGGATTGCGTTTCTTCACTGCCAGCGTCTTTTACTTGAAAAGGCGTCTAGCGAGGGACAAGGATTTGGATTTCGCATTCTAGCTGATGCCATGGAAGCACCTTTCAGAGCAATCTTGTCCAACGCGGGTTTTGATGCAAGCCACTACCTTATGCAAGTACGTCGGTCCGATCTTAAATCTGCTTTTGACGTGCGCACTGGTAATATTGTCAATGCTGAGTCTAGCGGCATCATGGATGTTGTTTCAGTACTGCAGTCAGCCTGTCGAACTGCGGTAACTACTGCAGCACTCGCACTGACTACAGATGTACTGGTACATCGTCGCCAAGTGGATCCTGTACGTCAAGCTCATCATGACCGCCAAATGCATCGAGCGCGGAGGGGTGTGCAGTAACACAATCAGTAGTACTAGTCTGCATAATATTTGGAGGATTTTGAATTGGTTGATGAGGACACAGCCCACATGAGGATAGATGGTGGAGTGTTTGCTGCAGTTTTGTCACCAGACTTTCGGAGCGACAACACTTGTTTTGCTGCCGGCGCATCTGGTTTGTTTTGCTCTCGAGATGCTGGGGATACTTGGAAACTTGCTCTAGACGCCACTGAACCAGGTGAGGAATTGTCAGTACTTGCCCTCGCTTTGTCGCCGGATTACGAGCACGATGGTGTGTTATTCGCTGGAATGCATGGGGGAGTATTGAGATCATGGGATGGCGGCGAGAGTTGGGCTGCCAAGGTGTTGCCCCCTCCTATGCCTACCGTTTCGTCCATCGGGATTTCCCCAGTGTTCCCAAAGGATAGTATTCTTTTTGCCGGCACCTTTGAGGATGGCGTACTACGAAGTTCTGATGGTGGTCTTAATTTCACATCTTGGAACTTTGGATTGCTAGATTCGAGGATTCTGACCCTAGTTGTTTCACCGGATTTTGAAGTTGATGATACCGTATTTGTGTCTTCAGAAAGCGGAATATTTAGGAGCAAGAATGGGGGGCGATCGTGGCGCGAAGTAGATTTGCCAGTATCTGCGGTCCCTGCACTTTCTCTAGCTATATCCCCTGGTTTTGCGGATGATGGTTTGCTATTTGGTGGCACGGAGTCATCCGGTTTGTACAAGTCTTCAGATGCAGGAGAAAGCTGGACATCGATTATGGACGAACGTCTGTCTGGTCCGATCAATTGCATTGCTTTCTCATCTGGTTTTCTGTCCGATTCATCTCTGTTCGTCGCGACCACACAACAAATCTATTTCTCAGAGGATTGCGGTGTGAAGTGGTACGAGTGGGCACAGATTCCTGACGTTATGGCACTTTCAGTGTCTCCGAGTTCTGAAGGCCACCCACAGGTTCTGGCAGGAACTGCAACCGGAGGTGTGGGATGGGCATTGCATGACGCCGTTAAACTTCGGGCTACTATTGCTGCGCTCTCGACATGATACGGATGAAGGTGCTAAGCACAGGTCGTCTACGAATCCCTAAACTGGGCACAGGCATTTTGTAGGGTGGGTAGTAGCGTTGCGACTAAGACACTAAGGTATTGTGCACAATATCGTTCTTACTGAGAAACCCACATGGCAATTATCTGAGCAGCTTGATCTTTATGCTGAGAGCATAGAGAATGTCTATGTAGTATCACCCGATCGCAAGGATTTGGAGCAACTCCTGGAAATCGCTGATGCTCTAGTAGTTAGGTTGTTCCCCATCACAGAAGAAGTTATATCTCTAGCTGCTCAATTAAGGGTGATTGGACGTCATGGGGTTGGAATGGATACTGTAGATTTGAAGGCCGCAACTCGCAGGAAGATACCGGTCGTATTCACCCCGCGAGCAAATTCAGATTCCGTTGCAGAACACGCAATTATGCTCATGCTTTCTGTTATGCGCCGTCTAGTGGAAGTGGATGAAACAGTGCGTTCCGGAGCCTGGAGAGAGGACCCTTTTCCTGACGGTGGTGAGTTGCTTGACAAAACGGTGGGTATTGTTGGTTTTGGGAAAATAGGGCAAAAAGTTGCGCGCCTGTGCGGCCATGGATTTGGTATGCGGGTTCTTGTGTTTGACCCGTTTGTTCCTGTGGCGGATTTCCCTGAGGGTATTAGGTCAGTGGAGACTCTAAATGACCTTTTATGTGAGGCCGATTGCGTTACTCTTCATACACCGCTTGGTCCAGACACTTACCACATGATTAATGGGAAGGGTCTGTCAAAAATGAAGCCTGGATCAATTTTGATCAACACGGCACGAGGTGGTTTGGTGGATTACAAAGCACTTGCCCAAGTCTTGCGCAGCGGACATCTGGCCGGTGCTGGTCTAGATGTATATGAGCATGAGCCACTTCCAGAAGGAAGTAGCCTCTTATCACTGGATAAACGCAAAATAACATTAACCCCGCATTCCGCTGCTCTTACTGATACTTCAATGAAACGGATGGCGGAGATGGTCTGTAACGGAATATTCTCTGTACTAGATGGAGAGCAGCCTGACAATATCGCCACTCCAGAAGTATGGGAAGTCAGGTAATTGAGTTTGTGCCGTTAATTGGAATGGAAATTTAGGTGAAGACCTTGGGTATTTTTGTGTGTTTAAAATATTGACGATTATTTGCACACTGTAAGGTGCATTTGCCCCATGATTTTATGGTAAGCTGTTTGCGATAGTAAGTTATTTGTTCAACAGGGAATTAGCCACATGCTATTTAATATCCGACGAGCAGTTGATTACATGCAGAGAAGTAGATTGGATGCAATAATCGCTACGTCTCCTACAAATGTCACATATTTCTCGAATTACCATAGCTGGACTGATTATTTGTTTAAGGAGTATATGTTGTCGCCTGGTGCATCTTCTGACAGGATACAGAATTATTCTATGTTTCCTTTGGAGGGTGATCCAGCTTTAGTATTATCTTCATTTGAAGCAGTTAATGCGGCCGATGTGTGGGTGGAAGATATCCATGTTTTTGGCGACTCGGGTTGTGATTTGTCATCAACGTCCAGAATAATTCCTGAAAATCTTGATCGGTTTTATCAGTATGTAACTCAACCACAATCAAGCCATACGGCAACGGATGCTTTGGTTGAGCTCTTGAAAACGCGAGGTTTGAGTGGTGCACGCATCGGGATTGAAATGGAGGATTTCCCGTCTGTGACTCAAGACATCATTTCTGACGCACTTCCAAGCGCTATGCTTTTGGATTGTACGAATCTAATTCGACAGGTGAGAATGGTAAAAAGTGCGGATGAGATTTCGTTGCTAAGGCAATCGGCAGAAATCAATGAGCAATGCGCAATGGAAAGCCTGAATATCGCACGACCTGGACTGAGTGTAGGCGATATTGTAAGCCATTATCGTAAGCGGATTGGGGACTGCGGCGCTGATTTTGATCATTTTGCTTTTGGGATGCGTGGTTTGGGTATGTTTACAGAAGCTGACTATAAGCTTCAAGAAGATGACATTATGTTCGTCGATTTTGGTTGTATCTATAAACACTATTTTTCAGATAGTGGAACGACACTTACTATGAAGGAATTGCCTGATTCTGTGCAAAAAAAATATATAGCTCTAAGCGAATGCATAAACAATGGCCAAGCAGCAGCCAATTCTGGTAAAAGTGCTTCCTCAGTTCGAGATGCTATGTTCCATGCACTTTCTGCCCATGGAGTAACAGCTTCATTTCCGCATGGTCATGGATTGGGACTTGAAGTTCGCGATTACCCGATATTAGTCTCGAACAATGGTCTGAGAATACAAGATGATTGTGTGGATATATCCTCCGATATAATCATTGAGGTCGACATGGTGATAAATCTAGAAGCCAGTATTTCTTGTCCAGGTGCTTACTCGCTGCACAGAGAACAGTCATTTCTGGTTACCCCGAAAGGTAGTGAATCTTTAGTAAGCCAGGAAAGGGAGAGTCCCTTTAGGCCGAATTCAGGTCGCTAGTTGTTGTACTAGGATTTATTTATTTGTGACGTTCACGTATTTATGGGAGGTACCATGTTGCTAGATAATCAAGTTGCATTAGTGACAGGCGCTGCTTCAGGTATTGGACGCGCGTCTGCACAGCTTTTCGCGCGTGAGGGTGCCAAAGTTGTTGTGGCCGACATTAGGGAAACAAAAAGTTTAGCTACAGTTGAGAGTATTCGTGCATCTGGGAATGAGGCGGTGTTTGTGCGGACGGACGTTGGAAAAATGGAGGAAGTAAAACGCTTGGTCGATGAGACAGTCTCTAACTTTGGCCGGCTTGACGTGCTTTACAGCAACGCGGCAGCATATGCCATGGGCAGCACGACGGCTGTCAGCGAAATTGATTGGGACCGTACCCTTGATGTATGTCTAAAGGCTACATGGATGTTGGCTCATCATGCTGTGCCGGTGATGCTTGATCAAGGTAAGGGTGTGATCATCGTCACGGGCTCTAATCATGCAATCCGCGGTTACCCTGATTATGCTGCGTATCAGGCGGCCAAAGGGGGGCTTCTCGCCCTTACTCGTTCACTGGCCGCCGACTATGCGCCGGCTATTCGCGCAAATGCAATTCTGCCGGGTGGTGTGATAACTGATTTGTGGGACGAACCTACCGACGAAGATTTGGAAATTGCCTCGCGTACGACTCCGCTAAAGCGAATCGGAACACCGGAGGAAATCGCGCAAGTAGCACTTTTCTTTGCTTCTGAAATGTCATCATACGTTACTGGAACACATTTGCTTGTAGATGGGGGTTTCAACTCAATGCACCTCTTGGAAGGGCATTTGCATGACCCTAATGCGAGAAAGTATTTGTGATGCCATTAGTCTGATGAGTACACAGAGACTCACAAACGAGGTTTTGGGATATTCTCCTGATGCGCGTTTGTTGATCATTAATTGCGATGATTTTGGGATGTGTTTCTCACAGAATGCGGGAACAATTCAATCTATTGAAACAGGGATTGCTAGCTCTTGTTCTCTGATGATGCCGCCGGCTTGGGGTGTGCACGCGGCGCAATTTCTCCAGGAAAATAATGAAGTTAATTTTGCTGTTCACCTAACGGCTTTGAGCGAATATACGTGTTATAAGTGGGGGCCATTGATGCCGGTGGACGAGGTTCCTACTTTGGTCAATGAGGACGGACATTTTCTCGCTGACGACGAATTTGACGAGATAATACGTTCGGCGGAATGTCGAGAACTGGAGACTGAATTTAGGTCCCAGATTGAGGTCGTTTTTGGCTTTGGATTACATCCAACACATTTGGATAGCCACTATGGTCTCCATACTAGCCGACCTGACATTTTTGACTTAACGGTAAGACTTGCCCATGAGTACGGCCTGGCGCTTCGTGTGACGGGGAAAGACAATATTGAAACGGCACGAGAATTTGGTTTTCCTACTGTTGATCACCCAGTGCTAGATTCCGGAAGTCTTGTGCCAACGGAGATATGTTCGTATCTTGAGCGTCTTATGCGAGTCTTACCTGTTGGTCTGAGTGAATGGGCGCTCCATCCAGGTGTTAATACGGATGAGATTCGAGCTATTATGGCTACGCCGAAGGCGCCTGGAATGTCTGGGACTCCGGAGCAGAGGCAGGCTGACCTGGACTTTCTGACCTCGGAGAAAACCGCGGCACTTGTTAAGGAAGAGGGTATTCAAATCATCAGTTACCGTGAACTTCAACCGTTTTGGCAGTCATGATAGATGTTGATACCTTAGACCGTGGCGGGTTGATAAATTGTGTAATGAATGCCTGAGTGCAGATTCAATTTTTTGGGTGTCGGACAATATTGATTGTCTGTCTTTGAATGTGGATACAAGTTAGGCTAACTGGAGGTATTCGTGATGGCAAATAGCGGAAAAATGGATGGTAAGGGAGTGCTGGTCACAGGTGCAGGTACAGGTATCGGGCGGGGGGTCGCGCTGGAGTTCGCGAAAGAGGGTGGTGATGTAGTTTTACATTACGCCCATAGTAGTGACGGGGCCGTCAGCGCGGTGGATGAAATAACGCATTCGGGTGGCAAAGCTGCGGCGTTTCAAGCTGACCTCTCTGATATTGGACAGTGTCAGGATTTGGTGGCTCAAGCGCGAGAATTTTTGGGTGGGATCGACGTGCTGATTAATAATGCGGGCATTACAATGAACAAGCCATTCATGGATGTCACTCCGGAGCATTACAACAAGTTATATGATGTTAATATCCGGGGCATGTTCTTTGTCACGCAGGCAGGAGTGCGAGACATGATTGAACAAGGACAAGGTGCTGTGATTAACCTAACATCGGTCCACGCATTTTCAGGTATGACCGAACATACAATTTATGCTGGTACTAAGGGAGCTATCGTTGCGTTTACTCGCGTTTTGGCTTTGGAGCTTTCCCAAAAAGGTATACAAGTCAACGCAATTGCACCGGGATGGATTCTTGTCGAGAATCACCTGAAGGTTCTAGGTGATTTTGATCAGGACGCTGCTAGTGCTTCTATCCCTGCCGGGGTTATAGGTGCTCCGGAAGACATTGGACGCCTGGCAATATTTCTTGCTTCTCCTGAAGGAAGTTACATTCGTGGTCAGACGCTCGTGATAGATGGAGGTCAGAGCGCGATTATGCCATTGACCGGCGATTTTCGGGAACCGCGTCAGGAGCAGTGGGGCCAGGGTTACGTTCCAGGTCTTTAAGTGCTGATGTTTCTGAAACTGGACGACAGTGTTGGTAGTTTTGTGTAAATCTGCAGACAACAATAGTCGACAACGGGTTGCGCAGTCCAGTGTGCTAGCACTATAATCCATCTAATTAGATTAGACTTTGTAGGCTTCACTTACTTGTGTGACTAAAGGTTGTAATATCACACCGGTATATGTGCAAATTGACGGGTTTAGTAGATGCTTCGCAAATTTTAGGGAGGACAATATGTCCAGTAGAGTTCGCGGTATTGGCTTAATTGTTATAGGAGTTGTTTTAGGTTTAGTTATTACTAACTTCACTGATCGCGGTGGTAGTGGTGATGTGAGTGATGACTTGGAATCTAGCTCCGCGGTCGTTGCCGAAGGAGAGGGGTGTACAGTAGGGGAGCTACAACGCCCACACATTGCTGTACCTCTAGTGATAGATTTTCTTGCCAGCGGCTTGAAGGAAACAGAGTCAGGAAAGCCGTGGAAGCCGGATTCTGACGTACAGCCCGCACGCATGTTGATTGAATATGACAATGGTCAGTGCATTCAGATGACATGTCTGGACTATTCATGCTAGCTAGTCCATCGTAATCTGAACAAATCGTCAGCAAATTACTCCAGAAGTATTAGTAGCTAATGTGCTTTGTTTATAGTCAGAAAACGTCTTACTCCGTGTCTCCGAAAGCCTGTGTTGCGGTTAGATGGGCTCTTGATGGAGTAATTGCAATTCTGATGGTGATTAAGTAATAGTATTATGCCAGATACAGATAGTACTCTAAGAGGACCGATCTCAAAGAAGCTGAAAGAGTTTACTGTTGTGGATATGGATGTTCATATCCATGAGACGCCAGCTGCGTTGGCACCGTACTGTGAGATGCCTTGGCGTAAATCTCTTGAACACCTCAGTACCGTTCCTCAGCGATATCTGGACATACCAGGTTTTTCACCGAATCTAAGTGTCTACCCTTCATTCCCGGACTCGGGTGGTGATAGGCGATCGACAGTGTCCTCCGCATCACAGATGAGGCAGGATTTAGACAGCTTAGGTATTGATATAGGCGTACTATTTCCAGATGCCCTTCTGTCACATGCGTCTATCAAGAATACGGATTACGCTGTCGCACTGGCTCGAGCCTACAATCGCTGGATGGTTGAGGAGTGGTTAGATTCAGATTTTAGCTTGAAGGGCGCAATTCTCGCTCCGCATCATGACCCACATGCTGCAGCAGGGGAGATTATGAGGTATGCCGGTCACGCTAATGTCGTTGCCATCTATTTGCCGACATCGTGCGTAGATCCGTTATATGGACATCGACGTTATGATCCTATCTACAATGCTGCCCAGGATACGGGCTTGCCAGTTACTTTTCACAGTGTGGGCGCCATACATCCAGTTTTTCCATTCAACTTGCAAGGCTTTGAAACCGGTTTCGCTAATCACATTATTTCACATCCCTTCTCGTTGATATCAAACTTGGTTAGTCTGATGGAGACTGGGGTGCCAGTCCGATTTCCAAACCTCAGGATAGTTTTTACAGAAGGAGGTATAGGCTGGGTTCCTTGGATCATGCTGCGGATGGACAAGGAGTACCAGGAGCGTCGGCGGGATATCCCCTTTCTAAAGGATCGTCCTAGTACTTACGTCAAGAAAATGTACTTTGCCACGCAACCTATTGAAGAACCGGAGCATATGGCTGATATGGCGACATTCATATCCCTTTTTGACGGAGAGGATTCTGTGGTATTCGCTTCCGATTGGCCTCACCATGATTTTGATCATCCGAACAAGGTTTTGCAGATACCGGTTGAGGATAAAGTTCTGCGTAAGATTATGGGCGGAAATGCGATCCGTTTGTTGAACCTGAATGAGTCGGTGACATGACTCGTGAGTACCTGGTGTGTGAGATTGATGAGTTACCGATAGGTGGCAGGATAGTTGTTAGAGTTCGTAATAGAGAAATCGGCGTGTTCAATGTCGGTGGTAAGTACTATGCGCTTCCAAATGTGTGTATTCACCAGAACGGGCCGCTTTGCCTAGGAGCGGTGAGTGGCACTTTGAATGCCAGTCTGGAGACTGAATGGAAATTGGAGTGGTCACATGAAGGAGATATTCTAGTTTGCCCTTGGCACTCTATGGAATACAATATAACCACTGGAGAATCCTTGCCATTTCGAAATCGTCAGTTGCCGACATTTGATGTCCTTGTACATGATGGGCGGATTTTTGTACGAATGTAAATGTAAAGGAATCTGTCTTATCAGATCTTTGTTCTGACAGTTGTATCCACTGCGGTTATCTCTTGGTAGTAGGCCGTGCCTCTCAACAAGAAGTGTGTCTAGTACCTAAGTACTATACATAAAATAAATATGTGACATAGAGCGTGCTGACGGTTTGATTGGTTTGCATCCAGTGGAATAATGTGGTACTCTTGAAATGGGTCAAAAGAACGCAACCAATCAGCTTAGCGGATTTCTTTGGACTTCTTTCGGCATTATTTGTGTAAATCTAAATTCAATTATATATGTATGCGAGTAGTTTCGCCGTTGAAGTTGTAGGTATGTAATGCTCTATACAGACAGACACTGACATACATATGTAGGTAATGTGTTAGTAGTTGTGTAGCGTTGGGAACGCATGTTTTTGAAAACATATCGATCAAGGAGGAGGAGACTATGAAGCAGAAGAGGTTTTATAGTGTGATCGCGTCTTTGGCGATGGCGGGTGTTTTACTGATAGCCTGTCAACCTGAGATAGTTGAGGTGGTAAAGGAAGTCGAAGTCGAGAAGATCGTAGAGGTTGAGAAGGAAGTAGTTAAAGTTGTGAAGGAAGTCGAAGAAGTTGTTAAGATAGTAGAAGTAGAAGTAGACGCAGGTCCAAAAGAGCTTGCAGATGTACCGAGAGACAAGACTGTTGTAGTGGGCTGGTGGGGATCCGGTGTGTACGATGACTTTACACTATACAACCCATTTGGTCTTGGTTTCAACTACCAGACTGGTCCACACGT
>JAKUPR010000051.1 GCA_022450585.1 Anaerolineales bacterium
CTACGTTACCCTACCATTCCTCTGCATGTCTCTGATCAGGAGATGGAGATCGAGCATACGACCAGCTCTGGTGGAAATAACACCATTATTATTCCCGTCACCAATCCTTATCAAATGGAGGTCGATGCAATAGCAGCCTGCATCCTGGACGGGGCGCAGCCTGTTGTGCCACTGAGTGACAGCCGGGAATTCATGATCACTAACTTGGCGCTGTATGAGTCGGCTAACACCGAGCGGCCAGTACCGACCGATATATCAATGCGACAATCTTAGGATCATGTCCGGTATTTAAAAGCAATTGTAGGATGTCTTTTGTCAAGATAAAACAGGAATAAAAAATAGAGGAGAGTTCAAATGAGTAAGAAAATGAAGGTTTTGTGGTTACCGCTTCCTAAAGAGTCCATGTCTAGGGCTTGGGGTAAGGACGTCATGAAAGCAGTTGGTGAAAGTCATGATCTAAGTGTGTTCGATAAAGAGCAGCCGGTGGCCAAACAATTCGAGGGTATTGACGTCGTTATTGACCATGGTGGTTCTGTTGGAACTCACGAGATGGCAGATGCCGCTGAAGGGCAAGTGCGATTGTGGCAAATCTTGGGGACAGGGCTAGATCACTTTGATATGGATTATTGGCGAGGAAAAGGAATTCCCGTGTCCAACTGTCCTGGTCCCTTTAGTGCAGTTGCCTTGGCAGAATGCGCTATGATGTTTGTTCTAATGCTGACGCGCAAATATGATGAAACACAAATCACAATCGATAACGGAACATTGTATGAGCCCATGGGCATTGAGCTTGATAACCTCAAGCTAGGTATCATTGGATTTGGGGCTAGTGGCATAGAGTTGGCGCGGCGCGCCCGGTCGTTTGGTATGAGAATATTGGCAATTGACATACGTGATGTGGGAGATGATGAGATAGAGGAATTTGGGTTGGAATTTGTGGGGAAGCCAGATGCTATGGATAAAGTGATTAGCGAATCAGATATACTATCCCTGCATCTTCATCTGAACTCGGAGACACATCATATTATCGATAAGCGGAGACTTGAATTGATGAAACCAAGCTCATATTTGATAAACGTAGCTAGGGGGGCTTTGGTCGATGAGTTGGCACTCGAACAGGCGCTGCAATCGGGTCAAATTGCGGGTGCTGGGATCGATGCCTATGGCCAAGAACCTCCTGATTACAATTCGGCGATCTTTACTATGCCTAATTCTGTAACTAGACCTCACATTGCGGGAGTTACCGATGGTACGTCTCGCAAGAGGGCCGAGGTCGCAGCAATAAATGTGGACCGTGTTGCATCGGGACTGGAAGCACTCTATAGGGTCGATTGAACATCTACACAGTTGTAGATGTTGTTGGTCAGTAAGGAAACTACCAGTTTAGGGCAGCGAAAACTAGTTGGAGGAGGTATCCATAATGACAAATAACATACCCATAGTAGACTGTGATGTGCACTTGCATGAAGTTGCTGAAGAACTTGCCGAATATTGCGAAATGCCGTGGCGCAAGGCTCTTGAGACGATTGATCCGGAGGCGACCCGTGTCAGCACTCTAGCATATGGCGATCCCATTGTGCCGGGTCTGGCGCCCGGTGCAGGGGATGGTTCGGATACACCGTGGCCTGGTGGGATAAATCGCCCTCTTACTGCTGAATCGCCCCAGAAATGCCGACAAGACCTAGATTCTATGGGTATTGGGCCCGCCATTCTTTTTCCTGATCATTTACTAAAGATTAACCTGTTCAACGACACTGAGTATGCCATGGCATTAGCGCGGGCCTACAATCGCTGGATGGCTGACAAGTGGTTAAGTGTCCCTAATTTCTATGGTGCTATTTGCACTGCAGCGAAGGATCCCGAGGGATCTGCTGCTGAGATCAGAAAGTACGCGAATCACGATAAGATGGTGTGCGCATACTTACCAGCCTGTGCTGTAAACCCGTTGTTTGGTGATAAGAAGTACTGGACGATATATGAGACGGCTCAAGAAGTTAATATACCCGTATCTATCCATGGCTTGGTTTCGGTATGGCCCGTGTTCCCAATGCAGCTGCAAGAATTTAATGAGGTCGGACGTCACGGGTTTGGGCATTCTCTGCAAATGTGTGCCAACTTTATGAGCATTATGTCTAATGGTATACCGGCCCGTTTTCCGGATCTCAGGATTAGCTTTAATGAGGGTGGACTAGCTTGGGTGCCGTGGCTCATAATGCGGCTCAACAACGAGTATTTTGAGTGGCGCGGTCGACTCCTTCCTTTCCTTAAAGAGCGACCCAGTCACTATCTGAGTAATTTTCTTTTCTCTACCCAACCGGCCGAAGAGCCTGATGATCCATCCGATTATATAAAAGTGATAGAACTAGCTGGCGGGCCTGACAGGATCATTTATGCGTCAGATTGGCCCCATCATGACTTTGATCATCCTTCTCGTATTCTTGATTATCCAATGCCGGATGATGCTAAGCGTAAGGTCATGGGGCAAAACGCAGCTGAGTTCTACGGCATTGCGCTTCCGGGAGGCTAGAGCATCATGGCTAAATACGAAGTGATGCACGCTTCAGAGATATCCGAGGGTTCCCGTCAAATTGTTACAGTGGCTGGAATCGAGATTGGTATATTCAACGTCAAGGGAAAATTCTATGCATATCGCAATTTGTGTCCGCACGAGGGAGGCTCTGCCTGTAAGGGAGCTCTTACCGGCCATCTTGCTCAGGGTCCGGAGACCAACTGGGACCTCATATGGGACCGCGAGGACGAGATTCTTTATTGCCCATCCCATGCTACAGACTTCGACATTCTTACGGGCGAATCCATCGCCAGAAAACTGATGCGTCTGCAGAGTTATCCCGTCAAAGTAGAGGATGGCAAGATTAAGATTACCCTCTCCGAGCTAGACAGTTAGACTACTTGGCCTATAAGTGAGTGTTTTGAATCACTTGCTTTTATTGTAACCATTAGTGATAGTGTTTTCTGGAAAGATTCAATTAACCATCAAGAGGATTTAGAACTATGGGGATTCACATCGGTTACTCAACATTGGCGTGCCCGGATTGGACCTTGGAAGAATCTTTTGAGCGGGGTTCGTCTTATGGTTACGATGGTCTTGAGATGGGGATGATTGATGGCGAGTTCGTTACCGTCAGAGCTATAAGTGCAAACCTAAGTCGCTTGAAGTCTTTGTCAGATACGTCTGGGTGTCGGATGATGGCTATAGGAAGTATGGTGCAGTTGGCCCGCGACGAGTCAGAAGAGCGTGTCGCTGCTGTCGCTGAGGCAAGAGCATTCTTGGAGCTAGGTGGAGAGTTAGGCATCGATTTTGTGCGTGTGTTCGCTGGTTGGTTATCCTCAAATCCTTCTAGCGATTGGAGATTGGACGTTGTTACTGACGGATTAGAGCAATTGATCGATATCGCGGTAAGCACTGATGTTAAGTTAGCTTTGGAGACACATGATGTTTTCAGTCACTCAACAAATGTGCGTCGTGTTCTGGATCGGCTGCAGTCACCCTACGTGGTTGCGTTGTGGGATTTTCTGCATCCATGTAAGGTTGATGATACACCGCACGATGTATGTACTAGATTGGATGGACGAATAGGTTACGTACACGTGAAAGATGCTTGCAGGAATGGAGACGCAGAGGGATGGACCCCAGTATCTCTGGGTCACGGTGATGTTCCTGTTAAAGAGGCTGTACAGATACTTCATCAGGGAAGATTTGATGGGTATTATGTTGTAGAGGCCGAGAAGTTTAATCATCCTGATTTAGCTGAACCCGAAATAACACTCCCATCGGAAATTGCGACGCTCAAGGAATACCTTCTGTGCTAGGGTCTATTTTGGACTGGTACGCGAGCTGATCGAAATATTTATGAAAAGCTTAGATATCAATCTGGGTATCGTAAAGATATAGTGCCTGACATCCTGAAACGCTGCAGGATATTTATTGTGTGTTCTAATGGTGAAAAAAAACAGTTCATCGAAACTTGGTTGGGGTATATTATCCACCGCTTGGATTGCTGAATACCTTGTACAACCCCTTAAGCTTGCTGGCCGTAGCAAGTTAATCGCTATAGCAAGTCGTACCGAGGCAACTGCACACCAATTTGCAGTAGAACATGGTGTCCCTAAGACATATGGAAGTTACGAATCTATGTTGGAGGATCCTGATATTGATGTTGTCTATATTCCATTGCCTAACTCTTTACATTGCGAGTGGTCCCTAAAAGCTGCTCGTGCAGGCAAGCACGTGCTCTGTGAAAAACCGCTCGTGCAGAGCCTTTCTGAAATGGATGATATGGAGAATGCTGCTGTTACAAATAATGTGATAATCTTTGAGGCGTTTGCACATTTGCATCATCCCCAAACACAAGTAATCCAGAAGAGAATTGATGATGGGGTTCTCGGTTCTCTACATTCATTCTTGGGATGGGATGCTTTTTTCCTGCAGCCTGGGTCCAAGTCCAACTTTCGTTATTACCGTAAATACGGAGGTGGTAGCTTGTGGGATATTGGTGTGTATCCGGTAAGTTTGGCTATTGTCTTGAATCGGATGGGTCCACCACTTGAGGTGTGGGGTCAACTGGGTCATAATGGCACTGAAGTTGATATGTGGTACTCAGGCCAAATGCGCTTCTCGAACGGTGTCGTGGCACAGATATCTTCGAGTTTTTGTACTACTCAGCGCAGTGAATTGCACATTGTTGGAGAACAGGGCGTTTTTGAGGTTAAGTCTCCTGGAACTCCTGAGGGAACTGGGCATCTTGATACTTACATTGTCTTTGTGGCTCCTAATGGCAGCACAGAGAATATATGCGTTCCTGCTTACGATGCCTATCAGGCTGAAGTTGAAGCGATGGAGGCTTGCGTGTTAGACGGTGTGCCTCCTATGGTCCCATTATCTTTGAGTCGTGATATTCTGAGAACCATATTGGCTCTATATGATTCTGCCCAATCTGGCAATGTGGTTCAGCTGTGACTGGCATCCTGAACACCTGCCAGGTACAGGTCATTTCTTGTTTTGTCGTGTTTGTGTAAAATTAGGATGCTACTTTGTTTGGGATTGAGAACAGTTGGTGACTAACACACGTCTTGCAAGAGGGAATAGATATGACATTACCTAATCGACTCGGTGCTCACACAGGGAGTTACGAACCATATACGCTCGAAGAAGCGCTTGCGGGAATTTCGGCTGCAGGCTATAGATATGTCGAATTGGCCGCAATTCATGGATTTGTTGAGCATGTCCCTCTTGACGCCGATGCTGCCACCATTAACAAGATTCTCAGAATGCTAAACAGTTTTGACCTAATCCCAATAAGTCTAAGTAGTCATTCTGATCTAACTACTGTTGAAGGTGTCACTCACGGACTGCAGGGGATTGACCTCTGTTATCGCTTAGGAATTGCTGTCATGAATACCGCCGTCGGAGGACCAGTAAACGAAGATGAAGACGAAAATGAATTTCTATCACACATTGAGTATTTTGCGGATTATGCCGCAGAACGGAATGTCGTGATTGGCATAGAAATTCATGGAAAACTTACTGGCACTGCCCTAAAAACTCGCCATCTGATCGAAAAAATAGGTCACGAGAACGTACGAATAAATTACGACACATCAAATAGTGAATATTTCGAAGGTGTTGTGGTGTATGATGACCTCCCGAATGCATTTCCATATGTTGTTCACTGCCACCTCAAGGATTGTGTGGGTGGAATAGGTGTTTGGGATTTTCCGGCTGTTGGAGCGGGACACATAGATTTTGAGAGAGTATTGTCTTCATGCCATGAGAATGAGTTTCACGGCCCGTTTAGCGTGGAGATCGAATTTCAAGGTAAGCCGTGGCCGTCGTTGGAAACGGTTAACCAGGCCATGCTCCAATCCCGAAAACACTTGGTGGATTTGGGTCTAACCTAACGCTTTTGAAGTAAGTTTGCGAAGGACGAAATATACGCCTAACAAAATCAAGGTTGTCCCTAAGGCAATACTAGAAGTAAATTCCTCCTTCAGTGTTAACATTCCGAGAATTATTGCTACTATGGGGATAATGTATGCTGCCATTGATGCGGTAGTTGCCCCATATTTTTTCACAATACTGAAAATAATTATATTTCCGCTAAATGTTCCTATTAGAAGCGCGTAGATAAGCGGAGAGTAGTGGGATGGAGAGATTTGTAGAAAGTCGAAATTGCCACTAAGAATGAAAAACGGTGTAATGGCGGCCGCGCTGGCAAATGTACGTATGCTTGCAGCATGAAGCACATTGAAATTTTGCATGAATCTGCGTGCGTATACATTGCTGCTGGATCCCAACAGTACAGCAAGGAAAGATGCGACAAGTCCGGTCAGATTATTAGCGGAAACACCGGGCAAGCCGGTCTCCTTTTTGAAGGCGATTATCAATACTCCGACTATTGACAGGGATATACCGACTATTTTCGATAATGTAAGGCGCTCATCGGGTAGGAAATAGTGGGCTACGACGCAGGTGATTACTGGAGCCATAGCAATCATAACCCCGGTTAATCCGCTGGACTGATGATTCAGTGAGAATGCTATTAGGATGGATGGAAGTGCAACTCCGGTGATGCCCCAGACAGAACCGTGTACCCATATTCCTTTCTGAGTGGGCCAACTTCGTGATATGAGGAGCGTGACCAAGAAAACCATGCTAGCTATGGAGAAATTCAGCCAATTCCATGTAAGAACGGCAAATACTTGCAGGCCGGCGCGCGAAGCAACTATAGCGGATCCGTGTGCAAATCCTAGGAGTAATATTCGTATCAATGAGTCTGGATTCATGATTTTTATCCGGGTACTTTAATTTTACTCCCTAAGTCAAATGAGAGATTATTTCATAAGGCCAACAATTGGTGGTGAGCAGCTCTTGTTTGGGTGAGTAAGGGGCATGAAAAATGACATTGCACGGTTCATGTGCTTGACACCTTAGGATGTGCAAATTATCATAAACCATAGGTGACATACTAACCAAAATTTGCTGAGAATGTAGGCCAAATGTGTTGACAACAAGAGAGAGAAATCTGTCTTCAAGACCTAAGACACTGCATTGATAGTACTGACAAAGCTCCGTCTGTAGGGCATGGACACTTTATATGAGTGGAGACTAAACAAAAATGAAACCGAAAACATATGCATACGATAATCAGCGCGTTTTTGTGAAACGATCACAGGGAGGGGAAGAGTCTGATATGCGAGGCTGGGCCCAAATTACGGCGAAGGGGCAACGCGAATATCTCCCTGGCATCGATCCTGAACGCTGTGCGTTAATAGTGATTGACCTATCTCAACAAGACCATTCAGTGTGGCCAGAGCAGATCTCAAAATTTGACCAATCTTTGGCGGATGCTATGCTTGAGAGGACGCGGGATGTAGTAGTTCCTAATGTGGCGCGCCTACTTACTCTGTTCAGGAAACATGGCATGTTAGTCGTGTATTTTACTCTTGCAAAAGATGATGTGCTTCCTGGAATCGCCCCGGTCGAGGGCGACATTCTACTGAGCAAGTTTTCTAGTGGTGCTTTTGCCACCTCTCCTTTGGACTTGCTCCTGCGAGAGCATGGTATCGCCACACTTTTCTTTGTGGGTGCGGCAACAAATGGGTGCGTAGACCATACTATGTCGAGTGCTTACGATCGTTCCTATCAGGTCATTCTTGTTGAAGATGGTTGTCGTGGTAGTCGTCCTGATTTGCATGAGGCAGCTGTCAAGATTTGGGCGCACAAGGGATTGGTGCGTACGACCGACCAGGTCATCAGCGATTATCCTTGGGAATCTTGGGTTGACCCTAAGGTAAGAGATCCTCAGATGATACGTGTCCAATCAGGGTGGTGGCAGGCATAGATGTACGAGACCTTATCTCCTGTGCTGTATGCAAGTGGAGCCCTCCTGCTTCACTTTGTTAGTCTCTGACTTAGGCGCGGTTCTCAAACTACTGGTGACTTAATGTGAGTTTGTTCCTGTTGCAAACTGTGGGCATCTCGCTTTCAGGGGTGATGGCGCCTGGTGCTCTCACTGCAGTCACTATAAGCCATGGTAGCAGGGAAGGGCGCTCCGGGATACTGGTTGCGCTTGGGCATTGCGCAATTGAGTTCCCAATAATGGTGGCCGTCTATTATGGCTTGGGATCGCTGTTAGAGGTGTCCACAGCGAGTGTAGTTGTAGGTGCTGCAGGTGGGCTTGTGCTTATATGGATGGGGATAGGTATGATTCGCGGACGCAATCAAGGCGGTGATGGGCATGTGTCTGCTCCGCACTCCCCACTGCTTGCCGGTGTCTTGCTTACCGCTGCAAACCCATATTTCTTAATATGGTGGGTCACTGTTGGTGCTACTCTGTTGATGCGGTCAGCTGCGTTCGGATTGGTAGGATTTGTTCTTTTCGGAGTTTTGCACTGGTTATGTGACCTGGTTTGGCTATCCTTTTTATCGGCACTGGCCTTCAAAGGTAACCAGTTTTTTGGCCACTCATTTCAGCGTGGTATTTTCTTGGTTAGCGGGCTTTTTCTGCTGGTGATGGGATTCCGATTCCTGTATGAAGCGGCTGTTGGAATTTCCGTGTGATAGAGATTGCTTAGAGTGTGTCTAAAGCACTGTGCATCCGCTGTAGCGCTTCGGAGAGAGTAGCACGCGGGCATGCAATATTCAAGCGGACGAAACCCTGTCCACCCGGGCCGAACATTACCCCGTCGTTTAATGCCACTTTAGCCTCCTTGAGGAAAAATTCGTGTGGATTCCCAGGTATTGAGCTATCAGTGCAGTCCAACCACATTAGATATGTTGCTTCTGGACGTGTGGTACGGATGGATGGCATATATTCGGACAGATACTGAATCACATGATCGCGGTTGCTAGATAGGTAAGGTAGCAATTCGTTGAGCCATTCTGTACCATACCGATATGCTGCTATAGCACCTGCGAAACCCATCACGTTAACGTTAGGAATAATGCCAGCAGTTGCTTTGCGGACCTGTTCCATTAGTGCAGGATTCTGAATTATTGCGTAGCCACAGCTTAGTCCTGCCAGATTGAAGGTTTTGCTAGGCGCCATCAGAGTGATGCAGCGCGCGGCTATTTTGGGAGAGAGAGTAGCGGTGGGACGGTGGTGTCGCTTCTGATCCAATAGCAGCTCGCAATGTATTTCATCTGAGCAGATTATGAGGTCATTGCGCTCGCAAAATTCGGCGATACGCTCCAAAACCTTTGTTGAGTACAATTTGCCGATTGGGTTATGTGGATTGCAGAGCAGGAACAAATTGGTGCGTGTTGTTATCGCTCGCTCGAGTACTCCGAAATCGATCTCATAACTTACGCACTCGTGTTTATCCTTGCGTTTCAATGGTGCATGTCTTATTTGGCGTCCCTGGTTTTTTATTGCTGTCAGGAAAGGGTAGTAAATAGGTGGTTGTACCACCACCCCGTCGCCATACTTCCCGAACGCCCTGCAGATGGCGTTTAGTGCGCTTGTAAGGCCGGGGAAGAATACTATCTCCTCTGGGAGCACCTTCCAGTTGTACAGCCGGTCGGTGCGCTCGCAGATTTCGTCAAGAAGAGTAGGTGCCTCGCCTAGTGCATAACCAAAGACACCATGTTTTACACGGGCAACCAATTCATTTTCGATATCTTTCGGTACGGCGAAGTCCATATCCGCTACCCAGAGTGGCAGCACATCAGCATTATAGGATTCCCACTTGTTGCTTCCACTTCCACGACGATCTATGATTTTGTCGAAAATAGAACTCATTGTTGTGTGTTTTCTCGGTCGGAAATCCGGATTACATCATTGTCTGAATATCAGATGCCTTCGGAGATTATATCAGCAGGCGGGTGCTATCCCATGTCGATGGGAGAAGATTCAGCTGTACTTGGAAAATTGGTCTTGGCCTTAGAATGGACATCTTGTATCCAATAATTGCGCCAGTTCGACCTGTATTGTCCGGCATTTATGGCATTTACACATGTGTGTTCTAGGTTCAATTAGCATGGTGCAAGTATGTAGTGCCACCCGATTTCAGGGAGGCACACGCAATTTGTGAGATGATAACCGCGCCCAAATGCAGTCTGCATTGCTTTACGAAGAAAGTGATGCCACTGTAACATACGGGCGTCTTCAAGGGGGTTCACCGTATGTGGGATGGGTACGGCTAACGAATTGGTTTGCTCTACACCCAACCTCGACAGATTGGAGTGGGAAACTGTTTTGGTGTCTGGAGCAGGCACAATGTGCAATTCCTCTGCTGGCCAAGCGTGTTCGGTTCGTTCTGCAGAGGTTGCTGCGAGAACGCGTGGACTACGGAGATACCAATCTACTTGCAGGCGGTCGGTGGGTAATCCGAAGTTGATTGCATCGTCCAGATTGCCGTATGCATCCAATATGTAAGTATTACTGATGGTGCCCAGACGATTTAAATTGAAGATTGCGTTAATGCGTTGCATTGGGTCAAAAGTCCAGGTTATCCATTCCGTTATTCCTTGTGCCAGTACGGCTTCGCGTTGGGCAAATTTCAGGGCTAGACCTATGCCGCGTTGTCGGTATTCTGGGATTACAGCAATCATATGGCTGCAGTGTTTTGGGGAAAGTTGGCCGCGGTGGTCCGTGCCGTACCCAGGCCAGCTAAGTACAAATCCCACCATGCCCCCAGTCTCTCTCGGTCCATCTAGGGCGAATGCACCTAGGAGGACGCCTCCGTTCTTGGTGATAGTGATAAGCATATGGGCTGGTACCAAATCTATGTCGCTCGATTCCCATACGCGCTGCTGCAGGAACTGCACATGTTGGCACTCGACAGGTGATTGTAGTACTCGAATCTCGACACCACTTATGTGGCCCTTAGCGTTGTTCATCGCTTTAGTTCCACCTCAAAAATGTGGCTTGTGGCCCAGTCTGCTACGGCCAGTCCTCCGGATGGTGTCTGGACCACGTCAATCGGCGCTGCCAGTCCCAGCATGAAATCACTGACCTGGGTAGGGAAGGTTTGTACACGTACAATTTTTTGCGCACCTTGAAATGCCGACCATAGTGTTACGAATAAGTTATTGTAATATTGTTTGGGGAATTTACTGTGAGTGTATGCTGTGATTCCAGTGATGGCACCATGTGGAATAAAGGTGGCGATTGGCTCGGTTAGTTCTGCTCCGGGCGGAGAAGGAGGGCATATATCGCAATCAGGATAATAGGGAAAAAGAAATTGATCTCCTTCTCTCACATGATATAGCATCTCAGGACCTCCGTGATCAGGACCATTGTCGGTGACGAACAGACGACCTGCGGCATCAAAGCTAAGGTCATATGGGTTCCGCAATCCGTGCGCGAAGCGTTCCAGGTTATCCCCGTTGGGGTCAAAGCGCAGGACTGCAGCCTCAAGCGTGGTGGCAGGCTCCAGATGATCCGACATTGCGCCTATGCTTAAATACACTTTGCCATCAGGCCCAAACGCTAGGCTGTTTGGCTGATGCATGTCTGTGGTATAGCAACATGGCAGTCCAGTGACAATGTCTAGCCTTGTTCCGTCAGCATGAATGATAGACACTTTTCCAGCATTTGGGATCTGGTTAGATGGAAAGGAGCGCGAGGCCACATAAAGATCTGTGCTGTCCGGATGAAATGCCAGACCGATTGGAAGATGGAATCCCTGTGCGTAGGAGTTGGACTCGCCGTGCGAATCAAAGACGTATATATTGCCTTCCATGCTGGCAGCGAAAAGGCGTCCATCTGGACCGTATGTGAGAGATGTTGGTCGCTCTTGGTTCGGCAATTGTGCACGATGTTTGACCGCGAAACCTGGTGGAAGTTCAATTCGTGCCAACCAGCCACCAATGTCGTCGTTGCAAGGGTAATCACCGCAGTTTTCGCTAAAGGCAGTGGGTGTTGGAGCTGGAGTAGCAGTATTTGCCTCGGTGGCTATCGCTGATACGGTGTATGTTAACATAGGTTGTGGAGTAGTGGTTTTAGTGGCTTCCTGGGTGAAGCTAGGTTCCGGAGTGGAACTATGCACTACAACAGCCGGATTTGGTAATGCGGTGGGAGTCGGGGATGGGCCGCAGGCAGCGCATAAGTATCCAAGTGCCATGGCTAAAAGTCGGGGGGAGAATTCACGGAGTTCAAAATGTTTCATTAGCATGTCAAGGAGAACAATTTTATTTCATCTGCCATACGCAATTATAATGGGGTCTTGACTAGGACAGGAGAACGTCTAGCCTAAAATTGAGCGCGTAGAATTGCACCATTTAACCTTGCCGTACGTTTACCCATTTGAGACTAGTTTCGCGCGTGAGACTGTTCGCGAGCTTGTTGTCGTTTCGGTAAGTGGCGGCGGCGTGACGGGGTGGGGGGATTGCGTGGCGGGTTCTGG
>JAKUPR010000052.1 GCA_022450585.1 Anaerolineales bacterium
CCGAAATGTTTTGTTAGAAATTTGGCTAGACGCTGTGCATCGGCTTCTGCTTCCAGTACTGGGCGACCGATTGACTCTTGGCCGAAAAAGCGTCGAAAGATACTGACACCTTGGTGGAGGAAGCGCTTTCGTTCTTCATTCCATTCAACTTTCCCGCCCTGGTATTTTGCGGTTATAGAGTAAACACCAGATGGTGCAATTAGGGCGTGCTGGGTTGGGAATCGGTAGTGATAGATCCGGTGACGGTCGTCTAGGCTTTTCGTCGCGTTATTTATAGCACGGTCTGGGCGGGGTTCGCGTACGTATCTATTGGTAAGGAACATCCCAGTGTTTGAGAGCATAAATCCGGTGAGGAGCGTGTAAAACGGCACGGAGACCCATTCTGGTCTTAGGAAAGAGGCGGCGAGGCCGGAGATGAGGACTAGTAAACCTAGAGCTGAGAGCACTCGGGATAGTAGCGCATATCGCTTTATGAGCGTGTTGTTGCTAAATATCTTCATTATTTATTGAAAACTCTTAGAACTAGGGCGGCATTTTGTCCGCCCAGGCCGAACGAATTGGTTAGCACTGTCTTGACTAATGTTTGCCGAGCATTGTGTGGAACATAATCTAAATCGCAAGTTGGGTCGGGATTGTCGAGATTACGAGTCGGGTGTAGTACTCCAGAACGCATACTCATTATACATGCGATTGCCTCTAATGCCCCCGAGGCGCCGAGCGGATGTCCAAGCATGCTCTTAGTGGCGGAAATAGGTAGGCTATATGCTTGATGGCCAAAGATAGTTTTGATTGCGAGTGTCTCAAGTGGATCGTTGGTCTGGGTACTAGTGCCGTGTGCGTTGATGTAGTCAATGTCTTCTGTGTTTACGCGTGCGTTTTGAAGTGCCCAGCGGATTGCGCGAACAGCCCCGTCCGCCTGTGGGTTGGGTTGAGTGATGTGGTAGGCATCGGCTGAGGCAGCGTGGCCTATTACCTCTGCTAAGATCTCTACCCCACGCTTTTGGGCGTGCTCTAGACTTTCTAGTACAAGAACGCCGCACCCCTCGGAGAAAACGAATCCTGATCGGTCGCGATCAAAAGGACGGGAGGCTTTCTCTGGGGAGTCATTAAAGGTGGTGGATAGTGCTCCCATACCAGAGAAGCCAGCTATACAGAAATCTCTGATCAGTGCTTCTACGCCACCAGTCACCATTACGTCTGCTGAGCCACGGCGGATGATTTCACTAGCTTCGCCAATGGCCTGGCTACCGGTGGCACAGGCGGTGGCGATGGTGAGTAATGGGCCTAGAGCCTGCAAGTCGCAGCTTACATGGTGTGAGGGCATGTTTGGTATACTGGACGGAAGGGCAAATGGGTTGCCACGTGGGTTACCATTTTTTCGAAATTGTTGAGTGCCCTCGTCAGCTTTTTCCCAACCTCCCATAGCAGTTCCAATGAGAACTCCGATACGCTCAGCATTTAATCCTGAAGATGACAGCTCGGATTGAAGGGCAGCCTCTCGGGCAGCAGCAACGGCCATCTGTGAGCACCGCGCCATTCGACGTGCCTCTTTCGGTGTAAGGTGTTTGCTGGGGTCAAAATCACTGGCTTCTCCAGCAATTTTACAGTCATAAGGGCTGGCATCGAATTGGGTGATTGGACCAATACCATTGCGACAATTGACTAGTCCGTCCCATAGGCTAGCCACGTTAACTCCTAAAGGGCTGATTGCTCCCATACCTGTGACCACAATGCGTCGGCCATTGGATGAGTCCATTAGTTTATTCGTTTGGGTTTTCCCTAGTTCCCAATTGCTTGGTTATTCGGGCCTGCATTTTAGGTAGCATATTCTGCCGTATTGCTTTACGGGCCGCGCCTATGGCGCTTCGGATACCATGGGCATTGGAACGCCCATGGGCCACTATTACCACACCATTTAAGCCTAATAACGGCGCGCCTCCATGTTCATTTGGGTCTAGTGGCCGGAGTGTGGACCGGATAGCTGTTTTAGCCAAACTACCGCCCAGAGTGGCTCTTAATGTAGAACGCATAGCATGCCTTAGCATTTCTTTTACCATACCTGCCGTGGCTTCAGTGGTCTTCAAGGCGACGTTACCAGTAAAACCGTCTGTTACTACCACATACGCGGCTCCGCTGAGCATTTCCTTGGCTTCTATGTTACCTATAAAATTTAGTTCGGTATTTTGGATTAATATGGCGTGCGCATCTTTGACAAGTTGATTGCCTTTACTTTGCTCTTCGCCATTGGATAGCAGCGCCACGCGTGGAGAACGAATTCCGAGTACTGTCTGTGCATACACTGTGCCCATTACTGCGAATTGTTGTAGATACTCGGGTTTACAGTCGCTATTCGCGCCTACATCGAGGAAGACACATGATCCTGTGGGTATAGGTAACAGGACGGTTAGTGCAGGACGGCGAGCATTTTGTAATCGGCCAAGGATGAACAATCCATTGGCGAGTATTGCGCCAGTGTTTCCGGCGGATACGAATGCATCTACCTTGCCATCGCGTAGGAGTTGTATGCCGCATGCTATAGTATTGTGGGCCTTGGAGCGCGACGAAAAAGCGGGCGACGCAGCCATTTCTACGCGGTCGGGGGCATGGACTATACGGATGAGGTTTCCGGTGTTGCGATTATTGAGCTGGGATAGTGCTGGTTCCAATAAGGCCCTGTCGCCAGTGATCAGAATTTGGCATCCGAATTCAGTAGTGGCCTGAGTGGCACCTTGTAATTCTGGGAACGGGTACTCGTCGCTGCCCATACCGTCGAGTGCAATTCGTAATATATTATTTGGGGTCATGATAAATCAGATTTTACTATTCGTGCTTAAAAAAGATGATCGGTAGGGATTATGTCTGTTAATTGTCTATTTGTTACGCTACCTTGGTATTAAACCCCGATGTAGGCCTTTAGGTGCGCTTGGGTCCGAAGTTGCGTTGACAGTGAGTTTGGCGATGCTATAATTATTCAAATTCGCGCTCGTGGCGGAATTGGCAGACGCGCCAGGTTGAGGGCCTGGTGACCGTAAAGGTCGTGTGAGTTCAAATCTCACCGAGCGCATGCACGCGATAGATTTGAGCGTCATTAATGAGCGAGTTTTGCTTTGCAGCGCTTGCCACCATCCTCGGAATGACAGTAATCAATGACTGAGATAACAGAAAGCAGGCTGATATCAGGAGTGCATCATGTTCGATTCGAAACCTTTACTGACGACCGTGGGGTTTTTAGGGAGACATTTAGGATGGAGTGGTTCCCGTATGTGGATTGGAGTTGTATGCAAAGTAATCGCTCTGATTCGGAAGCGAACGTACTGCGGGGCTTACATTTTCACCACCACCAGTTTGATTATTGGCTCAACCCGCGCGGTAAAATACGGGTTGCGTTATGTGATTTGCGGTCTTCCTCGGGCACGTTTAAGTCTGTAGAAATCGTTCAGATGAGTGCGGATAGCATGCGTGGGCTGTTGATTCCCCCGGGAGTTGCGCACGGTTTTTTTGCGTTGACTGAGGCTACGGTTACTTATCTCGTGAGCAAATATTATGATGGAACGGATGAACATGGCGTTGCTTGGGATGATCCAGAATTAGGTGTGCCGTGGGGCGTAGACGATCCGTTGGTCTCTACGCGTGATGTGGACAATAAACGTTACCGAGATCTTGAGCATGACTTGCGTCCGAGGTAGGCTTGGGTTTCATGGTGTGATAGGGTTCACGAAATAGTATACAGCCTTGCTGACATCTGCTAGTAAAAGTGAGTTCTCATCCCAATAAGTGTAATCCGGCGACCACAGGTAATAGACTAGCACATAATCTCCTCCGGGACTGTAAATCACCCCGGCGTCTCCGATAGGCTCCCCGTCGCCCCAGCCATGCTTGTGGGCCACTCTGGTGCCTTCTGGCACTCCGGCTTCTAACAGAACTCCGATACGGTTGTTGGATAGCCAGTCTAGCATGTCGGCACATTCATTAGGGGTGAACTGTAACTCGAATATGTCGGTTAGCAAACCGCTCCTGTTTTGTGCACATAGGTAAATGCCTTGAAGTAATCTACCAATGTCCGCGACTGTAGTCTGCATGTACGGATCGGGACGCGTGTTTATGTCCTTTCTGGTATTGGCAGGTGTATGGCGAAAACCTGGCGGGTCTTCAGTGTCATATAGGCCACCTATAAAAGTACTGTGCATGCCAAGCAGCTCGTAGCTTTGATTTAGCCGTTGTATTCCGCGTGAAGAGTCCAGATCTCCTATCCAATTGATGAGGATGTTGCTGGTCCAATTTGAGCTTTCGGTGACTGCTTTAGATACTAGATCCAATTCATACGGAAGCGCGTTTTCAGTAACTTGACGGTAAAATTCTGCTAAGAGTGTTATTTTTATTATGCTCATACCCGAAAATGCGATGCCAGGTCCTGTGGGTAATGCTTCGGCGTGCATCCAGTTTCGGTGTAATACTGTGTTGGTGTTAAGGTGAACAAAATACATGCTGAGCAGGCCGTCAAAGTTGCGGAGCTTGATGTAGTTGTGCAACTGTGTGTCGAGGATTGAAATATCTGGCTCTGGTGAAGCCTGGCTGGCTGGTACTAGGGTTGCGCTTCGTTTATTAGGCCGGAAAAGTGCGGCTTCCACGACTGGAATAGAGTCTTCCACGTTTAATATCCAGCCGGGTGGGCTTACAACTGTCACCAATCGTTCCGGATCCGCCCATGGCGAGAATGGGGGCCTATCGTATCGTTGAGAGACATTCTCGAGGAAGGCACGTAATTTGTGCTGGGAATAAGTTGCTTTAAGAGGAATATTCTGATGTGATTGTGATGAAGTGCGGCTGTTTAGTGTGTTCCAGAACCGTATTGGCAAGGTGGGAAGGTTCAGCTGCTGGAGCATCGCTTTCCCATTTACTGTAAAATCGACGTCCTTGGGGTCGATCTGGAAGGTGCTTTCGGCGTAGTGGAGAGTTACAGGGGTGGAGTAGAGAGCCTCGATGTAGGAGATGGCGTGGGTACTATGTAATTTGGCGACCGGTATCTGTGCGAAGCTGACACCTGAGGGTAGGGGAGAGCCGACTGTCGCAAAGATGAAATAGTTAAATGCGGTGACTGCAGTAGCAGAGACAAAAAAGAAAATAGATATTCTTGCGGCTGCGAGACCTTTACGACGACGATTACCTACGCGAAGATCGTGTTTCATACTGGTGGTGGATATTGGGTTCCAATAAATAAGGTATGCTATTTTACCAGTAGAAAATTCGTGTGTGGCCAACTTGACGAAATATGGCGGCAAGGTTACAATCCTGCGGCTGCACGCGTTGGAACTACTCTAATGTATATGTGCAGATCCGTGTAGTAATTTTTGCTTGAGTGTAAAAAGGAGATAGTGCATAAAAGATGCTACGTATACGTTTGCGCCGGCAGGGTGCGAGGAAGCAACCCACTTATAGAATTGTAGTAGCTGACCAGAGGCATGCTCGTGATGGGAGGTTTGTCGAAGTAATAGGTCATTACAATCCTAGAACCGAACCAGCGGTGGCACACGTTGATGAGGAACGTGCTTTTCATTGGCTAGGGAACGGGGCAAGTCCATCAGAGGCGGTTGCGCGTATATTCTCTTGGACAGGAACTCAAGAACGTTTTTTGCGACTAAAGGGGGGCGAGGAAGTCTCAAAATTGTTGGCTGAGGCATCTAAGGCAGCTTCTGAGCGGCCTGCTCCCAGGCAAACGAGGCGCGACGCTCCCAAGGTGGCGGCGAAGTCAAAAACAGTCTCAGACGAATCCTTAGATGAAGATAAGGAAATTGTTGTTGGCGATGATGGCCAGCAATCTAATTCTAATAATGAAAATGATGAAACAGAATTGAATGGTTCCAAAGCGGACAGTGATCCTAATGAGACAGAGGAGGTAAAGGCCGGCGTGTCGGCAGAAGATGTTTCTGATGTGAGTGTCGCTGCGGATTTGGAAAAAGAAGGTGGAGAAGGCACTGACTCAAAAACCGAAAGTGTAAAGAAGGATAGTGAACACTAGTTATTATGGGTAGTAAGATGAAGGAACTTGTAGAGTTCATTGTTCATTCCATTGTTTCTCAACCTGAGGAAGTGGAGGTGCAACTTGAGGAAACTAGCAAGAAAGTGCAATTGTGGTTAAAGGTGGCACCAGATGACGTAGGTAAGGTCATTGGGCGTCGTGGCCGGATAGTAAATTCCATTAGGTCACTTGTAAGAGTTTTAGGTACTCACCATAGCGTTCGTGTGGAATTGAGTATTGACTGAATTGGATGTAGGAAGAAAAGAGAGGCCAGCAGGCATCAAGCGGCTCAGAAGCAATTTTGCTTCTGAGCCGAGTTTTTTATTGGTAGGGCATGTAGCGCGTGCGCATGGTGTGCGAGGTGAGGTTTGGGTCAAGATAAATCCCGGTCGGGAGGGACATCTCTTGCAGAGTCCGCAGGAGGTCTTTATAGGCGACAAACATAAGGTCTGTGGACTGCAATCAATCCGAAAACATCGTAACGGGATGTTGCTTATGGTAGATTGTTGCAGCGACCGGAACGAGGCTGAATCTCTTCGTGGACAGAAAATTTGGGTGGCAGGTGACTCGAGCGATGAACTGGGTATCAACGAGTATTACGTAGAAGACTTAGTTGGGATGCAAGTGAATGACGAGGATGGTGAGAATGTGGGCAAATTGGTTGAGGTACTGCCAACGGGAGCGAATGATGTGTACCGCGTGGTTGGGAGTGGAGCGGAGCTTTTGTTGCCGGCAATAGATAGCGTGATTAGATCTGTTGATGTGAGTAAGGATGAAATGGTGGTGCGATTGATTCCCGGTATACGTGGTTGAGAGCTTGTATTGGCTTTGCGTTCACATCGCAGAGTTCGTGTGAAACATCATTGAGAATGCGGAAGATTTTGTTGAGTGTGTATTCAAAAAAATGAATGCGAGTCCTATATGGATACAGTAAAATTAGGCAATTTGAGAGGGGATTATGTTTCAATGCGAACAAGCGTCATGCGTGACACAGGTTTTCGACTGGTAAATAGGTTGGTTTAGTGAATCGGAGACTCGAATAGGATGGCTTTACCTTTTTATGCGTTACTGATGGCGGGTGGCTCTGGTACGAGACTCTGGCCGCTTTCACGACGAGTGCATCCGAAGCAGCTTTTGAAGTTGCAGGGTGATCGGAGTTTGTATCGCCTCGCAGTTGATCGACTTCAGCCTCTTTTTTCACCGGAACATATACTAGTAATAACTGCTAAGGATATGGCAGATGGTTTGAAGGTTCAGAGCCCAGAGATTCCAGAGAGAAATTTTATTGTGGAGCCGGAAGGGCGGGGAACTGCTCCAGTGATTGGTTTGGGTGCGTTATGTGCAGAAAGTCTAGCGGGTAGCGAAGCTATAATTGCGTGTTTGACTGCAGATCATTTAATTGCTAACGTCGAGAAATTTGGGGACGCCCTAAGTGCTTCTAGGAAAGTAGCTGATGAGGGAGGCATAGTAACTTTGGGGATTGAGCCTACATACCCAGCTACTGGATACGGTTATATAGAGAGAGGAGAATGGCACTCCGAGGTTGACGGTTTTTCGGTTTTTAATAGCGTGGAATTTAAGGAAAAGCCAGACGAGGATGGAGCTGCACTTATGTCGACAGATGGACGCCATTATTGGAACTCAGGGATGTTTATCTGGCGGACAGATACGGTGCGGAGTCAATTTGAGAAGCAATTGCCAGAGACCATTCGGTGTTTACGAGAGCTTAATGCGGATTGGGGAACACACAACGAGGGAGAGACATTGGCACGCTTATGGCCGAAAATCCCGAAAGGCAGTATAGACTATGCCGTCATGGAAGGGGCAAAAGATTTGCTGGTTATTCCAGTGGATATTGGCTGGAGCGATGTAGGAAACTGGGGGTCTGTATATGAGGCTTTGAGGTCTGACTTAGATGCTAACGTGGTCTTGACAGGTGAACATCAGGCCATAGATACTGCTCGTACATTAATACAGAGTGACCGAATTGTGGCGACTGTTGGAATTAAGGATTTGATTGTGGTGGATACTCCAGATGTGCTATTAGTGTGTGCAGCGGATCGCGCGGAACAGGTGCGCGATATTGTAAAATCTCTCGAGGAAATGGGTCGTACCTCGTTATTGTGATTGGATGATGGAGCGATAGTGGAAAATAGGCAAGCTTTTTGTTTTAAGTGTAAGCAGAAACGTGTAATTGAGCAGGCTACTCCGACTTTTACTAAGACTGCGCAGCCTGCAACGCGCGGTGTGTGTGGAATGTGCGGTACCGCCATGTTCTTGATGGGTCGGACACCAGACCATAAGGGCTTGCAGCCTCCGGTGGTGAAACCGTCGACTAAGCGAAAGAGACGGGGAAATGTGAGGCGAAGAGGCAAACTTGTTATTGTCGAATCTCCTGCGAAGGCCCGTACTATCAAAAGGTTTCTGGGTAATGGTTACACCCTTAAGGCATCGATGGGACACGTGCGCGACCTTTTGAAGTCTCGACTTTCAGTAGATGTGGAAAATGGATTTGCTCCTGAATATCGCGTGCCGAACGAGAAGCGTAAGTTGGTGAAGGAGCTCATCAAAGACGTGGACAGGGCAGAGGCGGTATATGTAGCAACTGACCAAGATCGAGAGGGAGAGGCAATAGCCTGGCATTTGAAGGAATCCTTGGAGATCGACCCGGTTCGGCTCCACCGAGTTACATTTCATGAGATTACGCGCGATGCTATTGAACACGCGTTTGCGGCGCCAAGAGAGATGAACATGAAACTTGTAGATGCGCAGCAGGCGCGGCGTGTATTAGACAGATTGGTGGGGTATTCTATCAGTCCTCTTCTCTGGCGTAAGGTGGCGGGCCGTCTTACCGCGGGTCGCGTCCAGTCAGTGGCGGTACGCCTGATTGTTGAGCGTGAACGGGAGATTGAGGCACATGTACCGGAGGAGTACTGGCGCATTAAGGCGAAGTTGAAACGCGCGGGAGATGATGATGGGGATTCAGATTTCGTAGCGCAGTTACGAACTCTAGATGGACGTACTGTAGGTCGGGAAAAGGAGCATAAACTGAGTGGTGAGGCGGATGTACTGCCGTTAGTGCGTGATCTCGAGAATGCGGCTTGGAGGGTGGGAGAGGTCAAGCGAGGAGAGAGGCGGCGCAGACCATTCGCTCCATATCGAACAAGTACGTTACAGCAGGATGCTTCGCGGAGGATTGGATTTACGGCAGGTCGAACGATGGCGCTAGCGCAGCAGTTGTACGAGGGCTTGGAAATTGATGGAAACGAGGTTGATGGGTTAATTACATATATGCGTACGGATAGTGTAAATGTTTCGGCGCAGGCGCAAAAACAGGCACGACGGTTTATTCGAGATGAGTATGGAGATGAATATTTGCCTGGGAAACCACCTAGATATAGTGGGGCCAGGGGCGCGCAAGAGGCACATGAGGCAATTCGCCCAACGGATGTAACTAGAACACCGGCGCTATTGAAAAAATCACTCAGGCGGGATCAATATAGGCTATACAAATTAATTTGGCAGCGTTTTCTAGCCAGTCAGATGGCACCAGCGATATACGACACTTTGCGGGTGGATGTGGTGGTGCGAGGAGAGTTACATAACTACGTGTTTCGTGCAACTGGGGTGTCAGTACGCTTTGCTGGATTCTTACATGTTTACGAGCTGCTTAGGACGTCAAATGGTAAAAAGGAGGAGGAGATTGCTGAAATTCCGGTGCTAGACGAGGATGAAAGTCTAGCTTTAAGGAAGTTATTACCACAACAAAGTTTTACCAAACCGGT
This sequence comes from Anaerolineales bacterium, assembly GCA_022450585.1. Taxonomy (GTDB): domain Bacteria; phylum Chloroflexota; class Anaerolineae; order Anaerolineales; family UBA11657; genus CAJWGI01. The sequence continues at coordinate 9,802 of JAKUPR010000052.1, forward strand.
GCCACGCTACACGGAGGCGACGCTTGTTAAGGCGTTGGAAGAACATGGTGTTGGGCGTCCGTCGACTTATGCACCTACACTTGGGACTATAGTAAATCGTGGCTATGTGATTCGTGAGGATAAACGGATGTTCCCCACAGAGATTGGAATCACCGTAAATGATTTGCTAGTGGAATATTTTGCGGATGTATTGGATGTGGGCTTTACCGCTCGCATGGAGAATGAGCTAGATCAAATCGCTGCGGGCGAAAGTGATTGGGTGCCAGTGTTGAGCGAGTTCTGGTCACGGTTTTCGGAAGACTTGGAGAAGGCGAAGACGGATATGCCAGAAGTTGAAAGAAAAGTTGAATTATTGGGGCGAGATTGCCCTATGTGTGAGGAACCGTTACTGGTGCGTGTAGGTCGATTTGGTAAATTTGTTGGGTGTTCTGGGTACCCGGAGTGCAGGCATACAGAACAATTACTTGAGGGGCTTGATGTTTCTTGTCTGGAATGCGGTAGCGAGTTAGTCAAATGTCGGACGAAGAAAGGACGAATGTTTTTCGGTTGTTCTGGTTATCCGAAATGTGATTGGAAATCCTGGTCGCGTCCTCTTGGTTTTGTGTGTCGGCAATGTGAAAGCATGTTGGTTGCCAAAGGGAAAGAAAAGGCAACGTGCGTCACGTGCGGGTCGGTATGGGGAGTGGATGAACTGGTTTCGTCAGCAAATGTAGAATCCAGGGGCGTTGGCACCGAAGTTGCATCCCAGAGGGAGGAGGCATGAGTTGACCATACCTCTGAATAAGGGTTTCGGATAGTGCATAATTATGAAACAACCGGGAAGCCTGGTTAGCATATATACATTAGTGATACGGATTTTGGGAGAGCGCCCTGGTACGGTACTGGGCGTTTTTTTTCTGACTGGAATGTTAGTGGGTTGGATGGCGTTTGGTTGGTGGCTGTTTCCAGTCAAGTGGAAGGATGCAGGGCTATCTGAGTTGCATCAGGATTTTCAGAGAGAGTGGGTACAAATGACGTCGGATTCCTTTATCCTAACTACCGATGTGGACTTGGCGCGGGCGCGATTGGGGTGGCTAGGCCAGCAGGCGATTAGTATCGTTGAGGAGGCGCGGTCAGGAGCTGAAGGAGCGGAGCAGCTACGTATATCTCAGATGCAGATGGCTATCGGGGAGCAGAGAGATAGCCTCGAATTATTGACTGCGGACAGCATCGCGAAGGATATTCCGGTAGAGGAAGCAATTGAGGTAGATGGTGAAGGGAAAATGAACCTGGGGGCAGGTGCGACATTACCAGCTGTCCTAGGTGGGTTGGTTGTTGTAATCGTGATGGCGTTGGGTGGATTCCTCTTGGTGCGGTATGTTGGATCTCAATCGACGTCAAGGAAACCCAGTCTCTCGCCTGAAGAAGGAGTGGTGGAAAACGGTTTGGCAGGGGCAGAACAGGGGAATCTTGTAGGGTTGATAAAAGAGGAACAGCAGACTGAGGGTGGTGATCCTGTGGCACGTTTCATGACTACCTATTTGCTGGGCGATGACCTGTATGATGACTCATTTAGCATAGACGACGCAAATGGGGATTTCCTTGGTGAATGCGGAATGGGCGTGAGTGATACAGTTGGAGTGGGGGACCCCAAGAAGGTCTGCGCCTTTGAGATTTGGCTGTTCGATAAGAATGATGTGCGTACTGTCACTAAGGTTCTGATGAGTGAAGATGCATTTGGTGACGATGAAAAGCGTGTTGCACTTGAGCCTAAGGGAGAGACAATGAAGGCGCAGGCGGATAGCGAAATCATACTAGACACAGCTTCTCTGCATGTCATGGCGCGTGTTGTGGACATGCAATATGGTACTGCAGCCTTACCGGAGAATTCCTTTTTTCACCAGCTGACGATTGAACTAACAGCGTGGAAAAAGGACTGAAGCGAATTTGTTGAATTTTTGATTAGTTGATGTCTGTGATTTCGTAAGAAAAATCTCCCGCAGGTGTGTGGGCAGTGGTGCGTTCTCCAATTCGTTTGCCTAAAAGAGCTTTACCAAGTGGCGACTCATGAGATATACGGCCGCTGCTAGGATCAGCTTCAGCGGGGCCAACTAAAGTGTACGTTTCTGGAGGGCTGTCTCCCTCGGCGATAGTTACCGTGGCTCCAATTAATACTTCCTCGTTGTTGGTCTGTGTATCGATGATCACAGCACCCGATAACATCTCTTGTAGTTCAAGGATTCTGCCTTCTAAAAAGGCTTGTTCCTCTTTGGCAGTAATATAGTCAGCGTTCTCACTTAAGTCTCCCATTTGTATGGCGGCTCGTAGGCGTGCTGCTAACTCCGGTCGTTGGACAGTAGTTAGCATGTGTAATTCGTGGCTTAATTTGTCGACTCCGGATTGAGTCAGGTATGTTGGTTTCTTTTTCATGGGTAATGTATGGGCTCCGTTCGGGAAAATTAGGCTCTTAGTTGAGAGTG
>JAKUPR010000053.1 GCA_022450585.1 Anaerolineales bacterium
AAGGTAAAACGGTTGACTTTTTAGACGTACTCTGCCTTGACTGCTTCCACAGTCTCTTGTGCTTCAGCCATAGAATCCGCTGCTGACCAACCATCTACCAGGACTCGCAAGCATGCCGGACCCGCCCAAGTGGCCCACAAACTAGTGTAAGCCTGCGGCGGTGAAGGCCAAGACTCATACATCATGATCGGAATCACGTTCTCAAGGATCTCTACGTTCTGCTTGTCATCAGAGAAGAACGGGTCATCAAAAGCGGCATAGAGAGCTGGGAACAGATAGCTCTGACCCATCTTTTGTAGCTCGATGTAACTATCAATTTGCCACATCTGCTGCAGAACCTGTTTCGCCTCATCCATCAGGCCAGATCCACTCCAAACACCATATGCCTGACCAGCCTCGGTCTGAGCCTGCGGACCGGTACCGCCTGGGCCTTCCGGCCAAGGTCCAACCGCAGTCTTCTCCAACAAGCCATCAACTGAATGGTCGCCACGACGTACAGCGGCCAAAATACTACCAGGGTTCATCGCAATGGCACATTGACCAGCAAGATAAGCCTGGTTGTTGCCACCGCCGCCCCAACTCACAGACGCCTCTGGTGACAGACCATCCGTGTAAATGCTAGTGTACCACTCCAGAGCCGCTACATTTTCGGCCCTATCCAAGGTGGGGTTGGAGTTCTCGTCCCAAGCAGCACCACCAAAGCACCATAGGAGAGGATTCAAGTGCATCAAGTCATCAGCTTCCGCGAATGCCATGCCAGTACCATAAACACCGTTACTCGGATCGTTCATGGCGGCAGCACATTCCTTCAGCTCATCCAATGAGCTGAACGGCAATGAATATCCAGCAGCATTGACCAAGTCCTCGCGTATGTGTAAGTAAGCAGGAGCATGACCGATACAAAGTAGATGTCCAACACCATCCAAGGCAAAGTTGTTCATGACAACATCTGTCCAACCACCGCCACCTTTGCCCACTGCGTCAAAGGTATCGGGGATTGGCGCTACAATGCCTTGTTGCATGAAGCCAACACTACCCAACTGCGGACAAATTATGTCTGCAGCAGTTCCCGCCTCATGCGCAGCTGTTAGGCGAGCAACATTCTCTTGCCATCCACCAGTTTGCACCGGCTCGACAAGAACATCTATTCCGAGATCGTCGCCAGCAGCCGTACCAGCCTTGATGAGATGCAAGTCAATCAAAGGATTGAAATTGGGCAACATCCACATCTTAACAGTCGCAGTTCCTACCTGAACCTCAACTACCTTCTCGACCTCGACCGGCACTTCTTTGACTACTTCAACAACCTCAGGGGCACAGGCAGCTGCCAAGACACCAGCTCCTGTCCCACCCGCCATCTTCATAAACTGACGGCGAGTCAATGCTTTATTACCTATGTTCTTACTATCCGCTTCATTCTTCGACATGTTTTCCTCCTGTATGATTTTTGCGCCAATTGCTTGTACTACAACTTCCTTTTAACTTCCTCCCAGTTTAACCCTAATGAATCAGAGACCTGATTTACAAAAGAACCGAGATCCACTAACTACACTAACTACAGTTGTATGTTATATATTATACACGAATTAACTAATCTATAATCCTGAACACACAAAATCGTATAACAGATGATACTACGGCACAGCTATTCTACCATCATTGATAAAGTCCTAACCACGACTACTACATTAAATTACCACGCTAACTATCCATATCCGCATCAGGAGACAGTCCTGGCTCAAGATGAGGATGCGTTAGTCAGCCAGTCCGCAAAATCACTGTCTCGCCATGTATACTGCGGTTCATACCCCAAACGCTTGGTGGCCCTTTCATGCGAAAGCAAGGACTCAAAACCTACAAACTGAGATTTTAGCTGGACTTGCGGAAAATAGCGTGCAACCAGCTGTCCAGTTTCTGTCAATGAACAAGTGTCGGAACTCACAATCTGAAATACATCGTGTTGAATGGTATCATTTTCGACAGCCCGACGAAAAGCTTGAGCAGCATCTCTAGCATCTGTAACAGCCCACAGAAGATTACGCGGACGGGGAGGACCAGGTTTTGGCCAATTTCCCTCCGCATCTTGCAGGCACTTTCTATAACGCTGAACCCACAACTCCTCCACGCTAAGGCTCTGTGCCCATCCAGAAAGAACTGCTACCTCCGCGCCTTCACGGTCAACATACCAATTGTGATTTATGCGCAGACAGATCGTTTGGAGACCAAAAGCATCGGTGTAGCGCCTGCAGGTAATCTCAGCCAGAAGTTTGCTGAGACCATAATCATCATGTGGCTCGCACAGGTGATCTTCATCCAGGGGCAGATACTGTGGAAATAGTTCCTTTGTCTGAAACGAGAATCCTGATGCCGCACCTGAGGAAGCGAAAACCACCTTGCTTATGCCCGACTTGACCGCTGCCTCTAAAACCAGTCCTGTAGCTACTACATTGACGTGCAGCATCTTCTCAATCGTCGCTCTTCCAGGGCCTGGAACAGCAGCAAGATGGATGATCGCATCATGTCCATCACATGCTTTTTCAATATCTTCGATATTAGTTACATCACCCGTTATAAAACGTACACCTTTCACTCGGGGCGCGGTACGACTGAAACAAGTAGCTTCGTGACCCGCCCGTAGCAGCTCACGAAGCACATATCCTCCAATGGTGCCGCTGCCGCCGGTAACTAAAACGTTCATCCCAGACCGATGTCCCTAAAAAATCGACGCGTTCGCTGCGCTATAGGTAGAGGTTTGTCAAATGGAGCTGGATACATGTCATGTTCTACAATGGCAAAATTACAATAGTTTATTTTCTGAAGAACATTGCGGAGCTCCAAGAAGTCCACTGTTCCGTCAGCAGGCTCGCAAAACAGACCCTCTGCGGTAGCTTTGGCTAAAGGTGTGCCATTTGCTTTGACTTCCGTCAATTTGCTGCGGTCCACATTCTTGAGATGAAGGTACCGGAGACGCGAATGATGTTTCTCAATGAAGGAAATTGGGTCTCCACCACGATACGCATGATGCCCAGTATCCAAGCAGAGACCGACAAGTTCCGGGTCAGTGTCCCTGAGAAATCTCTCAATTTGATCTTCATACTCTACATGAGATTCAGTATGTGGGTGAAATACTGTATCTAACCCAAACTCACCCTTAGCAATCTCAGCGATAGATTGTGTTGCTTCGATCATGTAATCCCAAGAGCCATTGTCTAGATTCGCGTCTTTAAGCATTTCTCCAGTATGCATATTAGTATAAAGATCATCGATTAAGACCAACTGCTCGCCCCCCAAACAAGACACCAGAGCACCTACAGTACGCACTTCTTCCTGAATTGCTGGCCACGCATCACGATCTTCGATTTCCGGCATTATAAATCCACCAGCCAGTTTCAAGTTACGCTGCTGAAGTTCGTTTCCCAAGACATCTATATTTGTCGGCAAATAACCTGGAGGTCCTAGTTCGGTCCATTCGTACCCGGATTCGGCTACTTCGTCCAAGTACCGCTTCCAAGGAGTCTGTTGGGGATCGTCAGCAAACGAGATGCCCCAAGCAGCCGGTGCACTACCCAATTTCACACCCATCGGAACTTTCCCTGCCGTCGCCTACAATGTAAATCCAATCGCAGTATCTGCAAATTCATTGTTTGATTTTCACCTTTCTAATTGACCAACACAGAAAATATTATGGGAACGTCTACCTTCTTCAATATATGTCATCAGTAAATATTAATCTAGTTGTTGATGGACGACCACGGTCAAACATAAATGCCTTTTGATTCCTCGGTCACTATCCCAAAACCTGACCGAGAAACTCCAACCCCTCTTGGGCCAGTTGGTCAGGCGAATCGGCGAAGGGACGCCAGATGTGGCCCGCTGGCCCAAGCCAGGAATATCGGTTAAAGGACTCAAAAACAAGATGTCCGCTATATTGAATGTCACGCAAAGATCGAGAAATAGCCTGCCAATCATTTAAATCGCGTCCGGGTACTCCACGATGACTAGCATTGGCATGAAGATGGTAGAGCTTGTCACCTACATATCTAATCGCATCTCCTTGATCATCCTCTTCAAATGCCATATGAAAACAATCCAAATGTACACCTATGGCAGGATGGTCGACTATTTGCATAAGGTCCATAGCCTGAGAAGCGGTGTTCACCAGATTGGTCTCATAACGATTTAATACTTCGTAAGCAATGCGTACACCGGCAATACCTGCAAGATCCCCAACAGCGCGGAGTGAGTCGGATAAATGTTTCATGCGAGTGTCCCTCAAGTCTCCCTCCAAGAGATGTTTTCCGCCGACAAAACCAAGCGTGACAGATAACAGGTCAGCACCCATCTCCTCGCACAAATTTAGGTAGTATTTCAACTTTTCGACACCTGCATTTCTTATGGAGGTGTCGGTGCTAGACAAATCGACCGTAGAATCAATGATTCCAATCACGGCTAGCGACAAGTTACTAGCATCAAGTTCGCGCCGTATCATAACACTGTCCATCTCGGCATCATCCTCTGCAACGATTTCAATAACCTTACCACCGTAATTAGCTACTTTTTCAAACAAATGCAAATGCTCGGCTGTACGGAAGGGTGCATCCCAAATACATAAATTCACTCCGAACGACATATTTGTACCTCGCAATTACTCATAGCTAAAAACAATCCAAGAAATACTCGAGCCTGGTCAGAAACCTAGACGCCATCCACACTAAAAACCACGGCCCACGAACAATTCTTATCCTTCGAAGTATCTTTGCGCCCTAAAAGCTGCATACTCCCACCACTTTGTCTCGACCTCCTCAGTGAACATTATGGGTTGAATGAATTCAACTGATTTCCGCAGACCTTCCTCCACAGTCATATATTCACATTCCATTTCGAGAGAAAGTATGTCTTCATAGCCGATATAGCGGAGGGTAGTAATCACTTCTCGCCAAGTTGCTTCGTCATGGCCCCACCCAATTGGCGTGAAGTTCCAAGACCGTTCTTCAGGCCGCCTTGAAGACGTAGTGTTGTTCATACCTTGGAGGCGAGCAATATCCTTGTTGATATAAGTGTCCTTTAGGTGTACATGTTGCACAAGAGGCCCAAGATATCTTAACGCCGCCACGGGATCAATTCCTTGCACCCACATATGTGAGATGTCAAAATTACAGGCAACCACCGGTCCAATCTCCTCGGAGAACCTCTTCAATTTCACCGGAGTATGCAGCATGTCCGCCACCTGCATTTCAAAGCACAAAGTCACTCCATGGTCAGCAGCAATCTTGCCTTGTTCTTTCCAGAATGGGATAAGTCTATTTTCCCATTGCCACTCCAGAGTATCCACCCAAAAGCTCAAATTAGGCTCCTGCGTCTGCTGTGTAATCCAGATCGGCGTCACATCACCCTCTGCGCCCTCTGGTAGACCCGCCACTAACGTCATGCGCTTCAACCCTGCTTTTTCCATTAATTCACAGGCCTGTCGAAATTGTCTTTTGTATTCAGTCCCAATAGATGCTTCAGGCATCAGTGGAGAGCCATGACAGCTAAGGGACGTGATCTCGAGATTATGACTAGCGTACGCATCCCTCCATCTGTTGAGTTCACCCTTGTCAGCCAACAGTTTGTCTAGGTCGCAATATTCCTTAGCAGCCTGCCCTCCTGCCGCCACTTCCATCCCCTTGCAACCCAGTCCACTTGCAAACTTCAGTCCGTCCTCAAAATCGAACCGCATGATGAAATGTGTGTTTATTCCCAGAAACATACGTGTCTCCCTTCCTCATATTCCATAAAATATCTTTTCTCAGTCTTCAGCATCATAAAACCATGGCCTCAAGAATTTGTCCCGAAGTTACATAACGCTGGTTCATGTTTGCGGCAATAACCTTGAAAGAATTCAAGAGACCCTTACATAACACATATCCGACACTGCCATAATTCTAGCCCATTTCGTCCACTCGCGCCAAAGCAGCCCACCTGTTGTTCGAAAATATTATGTTCAGGTAAGCTAATGCCCATCCGCAACTAAATTTTGTCATCCGTAATCCGAAAAATTGCTTGCAGTATACGTAGTGACTGCCTATACGAAACTAGACAGCCGTGCAGTCTTTATTGTCATGCACCTTCAAGTAGGTCTCAGTAATGTTCACACTGGAAACCTCTCATTCTATAGGATGTTTTCTTGCACTCGATGACCAGTCTCATCCTAAATCTTACCGATGGCTTAGCCATTGAACCAGCAAGAAAAATCATTATGTTATAATTTCATAGTTTGAGGTTACATATTACTACCTCTTACCTAAGACTGGTATTGAAGTCATATTGTTAAGGAGGATAGAAATGACGGTCAACATAGAATGGGTAGGCCTTGCCTGCTTCCGGGTATGGCGCGACGGAGGACCCGTCATCGTTATGGACCCATTTAATCCGGCAGAATTGATGGAATTTGGACTTTTCCCAGGCGAGACAAGCACCCTGGAACAACCTGATGAGAAAAGGCTCCTAGATGGAAACACGGTGATCGTCAGTTCTATGACTGACATTGCCCACAGCTGTCCCAAGCTCGTACGAGACAACCCTCGTGTAATCAACGCACTTGGCTTGATAGAGCAGAACACCACAGCTGAAATCGATGGTAGCCCTGTAATCCCTATTCTAGGGGGAGAAGCACCAGATCGACCAGAAGAATTCGGTGAATCTAAGCCCAACGCCGTGTACTCCGTAAAAGTTGGCGACCTGTGGGTTACTCATCTAGGTGATTTAGGTCGAGCGCTTTCCGCCGAGGAACTGGAACCATTTGTCAACCACTGCGACGTTCTCCTAGCTCTCGTTAGTGGCCCCCCTTTGTCAATCCCATTCGACAATCTCGATTTCTTGATTGACTACTTGAAGCCTAAATGGATTGTACCAATGCACTACAGGTTGCCACCTCTTGACGTTACCGTATTCGCGCCGTTGAGCGTATTTCTAGACCGTCATCGTGATAAACCACTGCTATACACACAGTCAAGCACGGTACGGTTTCCGATAGAAACGAACTTAGCACAACCGATGATCGTCTCTCTCAAACCTTCTAGCTACGAGCCATTAGAGGCAGCAAACTGATTCTGTAATGAAGGGTCACCTGTACACATCTATTCGCTAACAAGATTAACATCTGAGAAAGCACTCCAGATTGTCAGAAGTTGCACCATCTGCAAGTTGAGGGTTACATTAGCAACATATTGACATCCTAAAATTGCCAAGTCTGGACTTGACTCAATTTAAATAGAGTTATTTCAAAGCGATAGGATGTATTATTGCCATGCATTAGACTAAGGATTTGAAAAACTGTTACTTTCTTCAAATCCTCTGGGCGCTGTCAGTAAGTATTTGGTCAAGTCCTCTACAAACATTACTCCACTTGACCACTAACCTAGATCAGCCTGAAAAACACCTACAGCGTCAGATATATTCTTTCTCTTCATAGCTACATCGACACCCAAGAAAAAAATTCGTACTCCAAGCTCAGCATATTCCTTGGCTTGCTCAACATTAGGCACGGTCATAGTAGCGATCTTGCCAGCCTGATCTGTCGCAGTTAGAATGTGATTGATTTTCGGATTAAGATAGGCTTTGGCATCCTCACCGTACGTACCCAAACCAACGGACCAGTCCATAGGCCCCACGGTTACTAAGTCTATACCGTCAACCGCCAAAATAGAGTCAAGAGCAGCATACCCCTCATCGCTTTCAAACATTACCATGAGATGTGATGCCTCGTTGGCATTCTTCAATGTCTCACCAATGTTGCTGCCTAGATTAAAGTCAGTGCTCGCACTGGTTGAAGAAACTCCCCGCTGTCCTAAGGGAGGATATTTCCCCAACTCAACAAAGTGAGTTGCTTGTTCAACGGTACGTACATCAGGAAGATTGATGACTTGCGCACCGCCATCTATCAGACGCTGCACATGAGTTCGTGTGGGCTCCAAGATGCGCACCAAGGGCACCATTCCCAGATGTGTAATGAAACGACACAGCAGTAATGCCTCAGAAGTGGATTGATGGCTGTGCTCTAAGTCAATCCAGATAATGTGGTAACCAGCCTGTGCCATCAACTCAACATCAACTAATGTAGCGTCGCGACAAAGCATGCCATACAGAAATTCTCTTTCATTTAGCAAATCATTCAATCTGTCAACCATTTTCCGCCTCCCAAAGTAATCGTAATAAGCAAATTGATTAATCGTAAAGACCTACTTTACACGCGGTCAAATTAGGGAAAGCCCATGCATCGGATTTCCACTTAGCACCTATATGGTACCATTCGACTGAAACCTCATACCCCTAATTGCCCGCGAACCAGCCTCCCGAAACGGGATGTAAAATTGAAATCACATCGGTTATGTGTCTATTTAGATCTGATAGAGGCCTGGTTCCATCGTACTAATTAGTTCACTTCCGTCTTGGGTAACTAACACCATATCCTCTATGTTGATACACCCTAGTCCTTCCTGACGCATCTCCACCTCTACTGTCACAACCATGCCATCCAGCAAATAATCATTGCCATTTGCCAAGATATAAGGCCATTCGTGCACATCACGACCAACTCCGTGACCAACACTAGATAGGAACAAATCGAATCCTCTCTCCTCCAATACCTTAGCACCTAAGCTATACAAGTCACCAGTTCGAGCCCCAGGTCGCACAGCTGCTCGGACGCATTCGTACGCTTCCCGTACAGCCTCCACCGCAATGGATAACTCTGCGGTCGGATTACCAAGAACACCTACTCGAGACATATCACAAACATACCCATCATATATGCCTCCCACATCAACTCGCAATGCCTCGCCAACTTGCGCAACAGTATCGCGAGGCATAATATCCCGCGCACCTTTCGGGCCAAAAGCCACGTGGACCCAACCACATCCTAGACCCTGCTCCACTAAAGATACCTCGATGGTACGGGTGAATTCCCGCTCAGTTGTGCCTACTCGCACACTATCGTATCCAGCCCGCACGGCCTTCTCAGTGACCAAAGTCGCGTATCGGAGGCGCTCTATTTCCTCATCGCTCTTGACTGCTCTAAGTCTTGATAGAACAGAGGTAGAATCAACAAACCTAACCTTCGGCAGAGATGAACTCAAACGCTCATAAGAGTCAAGCGGCATACGGGTTTTCTCAACACCTATAGTTCCTAGATCAAGATTCAAGTCCTTTATGCCCTTGACGGCACAGTCAATTGGATTAGTGCTCACGGGCAGTTCATTTGATTTGATACCAGGGATGTCCAGTAGTTCGCCATACACAAGACGATCTTGAACCCATGGATTGGAGGAGGTCATGTAACCAACTTCACCTATCCAAGGAGTAAAGAATGAAGCAATATCTGGATCTGATGGTAGTCCCACAAAGGACTGATAGTACATGCTTCCATCATCTAAAACCAGACTCGCATTACAGGGATCAGCGTAATAATCAAGAAGGTAACTTACGTTTGACTTTGAACTGGCAAGAATCAAATCTATACCAGCATCAGTCATCAACCCTGTCACCCGATCATAATCAAACAAACGCATAACGTTCTATCTCAGCCCGAAAACTTCGGTTCCTCCAAACCCTTTATGCCTGTCGACACTTTAAACAGATCTCCAGCAAACGGCTGTGACACCTTCTCATCATCGTTTAAAGGCTCCCAGCCCGTAGTAATGTAAAGATCATCCATGCCGGGTCCACCAAATGTACAACTACTGACAAATGCGGTTGGCACCTGAATTTCGCGCTCCAAAATACCATCAGGATCATAGCGATTGATTTTGTAGCCGAGAGCGATCGCACTCCACACAAAACCTTCGCTATCTACGGTCAGACCATCAGGAAATCCTTCGCCATCTGGTACAGTTACAAAGGAACGCCGATTCTCTAAAGTGCCTGCAGCTATATCGAAATCATAGGCGTAAATAACACTCCGCATTGTATCTGTGAAATACATAATCTTGTCGTCCGGACTCCATCCTATACCATTAGACACTGTAAAACCCGTATCCATTCGTGCCACTGATCCATCAGGGTCAAGTCTGTATAGACTCCCATGAGACCCATGCGGATCCGAATCGCTCATGGTGCCGGCCCAGAAACGGCCACAGCGATCTACAGCCGCGTCATTAAAGCGTGTTTCTGGCTTATCCTCCTCTGGGTCCACTAGAAAAACAAGATCTTCACTAAGAAAATCCCAAAATGCAAAACCGCGTTTGGTCGCTGCCACAATCCCCCCACTCTCTCGCAAACCCAGGGCACCGACAGGCAAACCTACATCAAAGACTTCCAGATTTTCATTCTCCAGAGCATACCGGTAAATGAGGTGGTTTGGGATATCCACCCAGTAAATGGTTTGGTTT
>JAKUPR010000054.1 GCA_022450585.1 Anaerolineales bacterium
TTAGGTTACGACCCCCAGAAATTACCAGTTGCACGAGGCACACTTGAAGCCAGAGGAGCAGAAATTCCGGTGGGTATGTCAGACGTGGCCGCTCGCGGAAACTTCTGCACAATCGACTCATTTGGCCACATCACCGACCGCAGAGCTGGTCGTCTTTCCAGCGCAAAAGCTGTTCCACTAGTAAGTCGATTGAGCAAGATTACCGTTCCAGGAGCAGAATTTGATATCCGCCACCTAAAACATTATCGGTTTGCAATAGTCCTACGTGGCACAGGCCTAAACTCCGACATTACTGACACTGACCCGCAGGAAATAGGCCTACCACCGCTACCAGCAGTGGCCCGTTCCGCAACCTCCGAACACAGTGCTTCACTGATCAATCAATGGATTGGCAAAGCCCAAACAGTACTATCCAACGAAACCACTCCAAACATGGTGACCCTGCGCGGTTTCTCATGCGACCCACAATTGCCAACGTTGGACGAACTCTACTCACTCAAGGCGGGGTGCATAGCTATTTATCCACTGTATCGCGGCGTCGCCCGGCTCACTGGTATGAACACTATTCCCATTACTGGGACTTCGCCGGCAGACCATTTTGCATCACTACGTACCCAGAATTCAAAATATGATTTCTTCTTTGTCCACATCAAGGAAACGGATACCTTCGGAGAAGATGGAGACTTTGATGGCAAGGTGGATGCTATCGAGAGGATAGACACAGCATTGCAAGAGGTTTTGGAGTTAGACCCAGACGTACTAGTCGTAACGGGTGACCATTCAACTCCGTCGCGCATGCAATCTCATTCCTGGCATCCGGTCCCACTCCTGCTATGGGCTCCCGCAACAGTCCGCCAAGACACATCAACAGAATTCGGCGAAAGAACCTGCTCCGCAGGCGGCCTAGGAAGGTTTCCTGCCACCGAATTAATGCCTCTAATGCTAGCACACGCGGAACGTCTGGAGAAATTCGGGGCCTAGTACCAAGATTATATTACCAATAGAAGAAGCGCGTCCACAAAAGCACCAAAAAACCCTCTAGAAGTGAGGCGCCTGAGATTAGCAAGGCCACATCGGACCAGAACCTTAGTGGGAACAACCTAATAAGCGTATCTGAATAACTAAAAGTCCAGGTGCCACTCTCAAAGAACACTCGATGAAAATTAGTGAAGAAACTATTAAAATTCAGCATTATATATAACAGTAATCCCAGCAATATCACCACAACAATGGTCGCGCCAATCATCAAAGCGCCACGAAGTAAACTGCGTGTTCCGGGATCCCGGACTAGGACTAACCCTGAGATTATCGCAAGAATAGTAGCAACCCTCCAAACCCACAGTACAACGCCCACGACCACCTTAACGTCTTGCATGTGCCGAAGTTCACGGTCGTTGTACAGAGAAGTTCCATCAGCAAATCTCTGTTCAGCCAGAAACTCAATCCCATCACCGTTCAATAGATAATCCACTGCCCGTCTAGCATGCACCCTACGTTCATCAATTGTCATGCCATATGGGTCCGACGGAAACCCATTTCGGGAGTATTCAAAAACAGGAAACCACGGTAGCAAAACCAAGCGCACATTGGAAAGCACTATTACAAAGGGCAGCGCCACAGTAATAACTATCCGTAGCGCTTGCGGTAACACTCCTTCTTCAGGCCCAACCAGCATATTGGGGCTCATCTCCATCTCTCCAATTGCAATTGCTTCCTGGCAACAAGCTGCTCGCTAAATTTTTTGTCACCACACGGAACTCCCTCATCCCAATGCATGATCTCAAAACCAGTAAATGTCTTTAACAGCTCGCCACGCTGCAGATAATACTCCGGAGTTAGCTTGTCCTCATCCATTCCTAGCAGCGTCTCTAAGAATATGACACCACCTTCTTTTAGGGCACGCCGATAGACTCTTAGGTTGGCTCTCTCCAAAAAAAAGAAATTTACAATAACGTCAAGAGAATCATCCGGTAGTTCCAACTTCTCCATGTTACACACCACTGCTTCCAAGTTTCCCTTCTCATTACTTTCACTCCGCATACCCAAACGCAGTGCTACCTCCGAAAAATCCATCGCAATCACGCTTAGTCCACGCTCAACCATAAAATGCGCATTCACGCATACGCCCGCGCCGGCGTCAAGGACGACTCCCGTCTCGGGCAATACATGAGCCCAGTCAACCAACATTTGTCGTGGCGGCCTATTCAACCAGGACTCGGCATTTTGCACGTACCGCTCATTCCAATGGCGTAACGCCATCTCCGCGTTTCTCTCCATATCTACTATATATCGTGAATGTGTCCCATATTAAAATTACACCCCATTCTATGTAGTCGCGGTGACATGTATCTCTTAGGCAAATAGTATATGATGCCTATGCGCAATCGTTTGAGCTCGCGTCCTTCATCAGGCTTTACTAAAATAGCAGTCAGCTACATAATTCTTATAGACCTGAATAAGGATGCTATCTCCATCAAGAACGTGTGGAAACTTGGTAATTTGGCGCTTCCCTGGTGATGTTTACGTCATGTGGATGACTCTCAATAAGACCAGCACCTGTCACTCGTACCATGCGAGTGTTCGTCTGAAGATCGTCAAGAGTAGTTGCTCCGGCATAACCCATTCCAGATCGCAAGCCACCCACTAGTTGATAGATGTACTCGTTCAATGGGCCCTTAAAGGGCACCCTAGCCTCAATTCCCTCAGGCACCAGTTTGCCTGTCCCCTGCCCGCTAGCGTAACGATCCTTACCGTACCCACGCATTGATGCACCCATGCTACCCATACCCCGATATTCTTTGAACAATCTTCCTTCGTAAAGAACCTCATCTCCAGGAGATTCCTGCAATCCCGCTAGCATCCCACCAAGCATCACCGCATCTGCACCAGCCACAATCGCTTTCACGATATCGCCACTGTAAGTGATTCCTCCGTCAGCTATGACTCCCACGCCCTTTTTCCTGGCCGCTTGAGCGCAATCATGTATAGCAGTAATCTGCGGCATACCTGCGCCCGCAATCACACGAGTGGTACATATAGAGCCTGCACCAATACCTACCTTGATTACGTCAGCACCCGCAGCCATCAATCTCTCAGCCCCCTCAGACGTAACAACATTTCCAGAGATGACAGGTATCTGCGGCCACTCAGCCTTCACTATCTCAACTGCACGAATTACACCTAATGAATCGCCGTGAGAGGTATCAACAACTATTACATCTACCCCAGCATCCAACAACCCCTGAACACGTTGGGACAGGTCCGACCCTACCCCAACAGCCGCTCCAGCCAAAAGTCTACCTTGAGAATCGGTAGCAGTATTTGGAAAATCACGTTTCTTCTGGATATCTTTAACAGTAATCAACCCTTTCAGCCGTCGCTCTGAATCCACCAGTAGAAGCTTCTCTATTCGATGCTCCTGTAAGATGGTTTGAGCCTGCTCCAAAGTAGTATCCACACTAGCAGTAATCAAATTATCGGACGTCATGAACTCACTTACAGGCCGACCATAATCTCCCCTTTCTACAAAACGCACATCGCGATTTGTAAGTATACCCAGCAGCACTCCCGGATCATTTTCATCTATGATGGGGACACCACTGATATGGTATTGGCTCATTACACCCTCTGCCTCCTCCAGGGTAGCGGAAGGGGGCAGTGTGACTGGGTCAACAATCATGCCCGATTCAGACCGTTTAACTTTGTTGACCTCGGCAACTTGCTCATCCACACTCATATTACGATGAATGACTCCCAACCCGCCTTCCCGAGCCAATCCAATGGCCATGCGCGCCGTAGTGACCGTATCCATGGCGGCACTCAACACTGGCACGTTAAGGGATATACCATCAGCCAAATCGACACGCACATCAGTCTGGTCAGGCAGAACATCTGTATATCCAGGCACTACAAGTACATCGTCAAAAGTCAACGCTTCGAATCGGTCAAATAATTCCTTATTCATAATTTCTGCACCTCTTCCATGCCTAATGCCTAAAGTGACGTACTCCAGTAGCAACCATGGCGATGCCAGCATCGTTTGCTGCGTCAATACTTAACTGGTCCCGCAACGAGCCGCCAGGTTGAACTATAGCGGTCACCCCAAAAGAAGCTGCCTCTTCGACAGCATCTGGGAATGGAAAGAAAGCATCCGAAGCCATGACAGAATTATTGGAATTCCCCTCAGCCCTCGCACCCGCCATACGTACGCAATCTACCCTGTTCGGCTGCCCACCACCAATACCGACTGTAGCTTCACCTCTTGCCAGTACTATGGCATTAGATTTGACATGTTGGCATGCCTTCCACGCAAAACGTAGGGCTTCCCATTCATCCTCTTTCGGCTCTCGCTCCGTCATCACTTGCCAACCATCTTTTCCACCCCTCGGATCACCTAAGTCCAACTCCTGACGCAGAACTCCTGCAGTTATAGACCGCAACTCTCGACGATTTTCCGAACTGACATTAGGCATGTCTAGTAAACGACACTTCTCTCTTTCCGAAAGAGCATTTCTAGCCTCTTTATCAAAACCGGGAGCCACGATACACTCGACGAAAAGGTCATCTAGCAAAACAACAACATCTAGAGTAAAAGGCCGATTAGTAGCAATCACACCACCGAACGCAGACACTGGGTCACTTGCAACAGCTGCCGGAAAAGCCGTGCTTAGTTCCTCTGCAGACGCAATCCCACACGGCGAAAGGTGCTTGACTATCACTACGGTCGGCTTGTCAAAGCTTATCGCCGCCCGCCAAGCAGCATCCAGGTCAAGCAAGTTGGTATAGGACAGTTCCCTTCCCTGCAGCAATGTCCCTCCAAGTGGGCCATCTCCCGAGGTCCAGTTATATAGCATCGCTTCTTGATGAGGGTTCTCTCCATAACGCAGTGATTGCACTGGGTATGCTTGTAATCGTAACGGTTCTTCCGAACCCAAGAATCCCGAGATCACCCAATCGTATTCCGCGGTGTGAGCAAACCCTTTAGCTGCCAGCTTCTTACGCGTATTAGCAATCACACCACCCTCTCGCAACTCATTCAGTACATCCTGATAATCTGAAGGGTCACATACCAATGTTACACGCTCATAATTTTTTGCTGCTGCCCGAATAAGCGCCACTCCCCCAATATCGATATTCTCAATAGCATCTGCGTACGTCGCATCCCGATTGAGGACTGTCTGCGAAAATGGATATAGATTCACAACAACTATGTCAATCTTGTCCCAACCAAGTTTACTCAATTCGCCTTGATCTTCCTGGATGCCCCGCGCCAGAATTCCAGCGTGGATTCGTGGATGCAGAGTTTTTACGCGCCCACCCAATATCTCTGGTGAGCCAGTGTAATCCGCCACATCAGTAACAGTTATGCCGGCTTCTCTGATCCCAGTCGCCGTCCCACCTGAGGCAACCAGTAGCCAGCCAAGTTCATCGAGTTCCCGCGCAAACTCAACTAAGCCCCTTTTGTCTGAAACAGATATCAACGCAGTAGGCATAAATACATTTCCTTCATACAATCATACCAACAAACCTGTCCTCTGGTTGAACTCAACAATCAATTGATCAAGTCCATCTGCCGATGATTGCACTTCCTCCCAATAATTGCGCTCGTACCACTGAGATTGAATCTCCTCATATGTCTTGCCCTGTTGCTCTACCCAAGTAAAATATTTCAAGTTATGGATACGTTTGCGCTCCGGGTATGTCAATTCGGACATATTATCAGTAGTCGCTCCCAGAAGATATTGATAGAAGATCCCTATAGCCTCACGTTCGGATAATTCGCCGTAACTTTTACTCATTTCACGCAAGCGACTGCGATACATATCCATGGAATCTGTCAGGACAGTCAACACCAAATCATCCTCATCAAGTTCATACCAACGGGCAAATTTTACCGCAGCAAGCAAATTAGCTATACCTGATATTCCTAACAATCCTAATTGCCCAATAGTCTCCTCTGGCACACCAATACCACTCAGGTAACGTATCCCTTCTGACTCATTGAATAGGCGAAAAAGCGCGAGTGTCGCCGAGTCATCCACAGCGATGACCATGTCGGTGTTCTTAGCATTGTGTATCCACGGAACATGTTTATCACCGATACCTTCAATACGGTGTGCCCCAAACCCACCCCGCAACAGGGTGGGACATTGTAAAGACTCTGCAGCCACCACTCTAGAATATGGATAGACCTGCTTGAGATAATCGCCACTTGCAAGCGTACCCGCAGACCCAGTAGAACACACCAGACCGCTAAATTTCCCGTCCCCGCGCAACTCTCCCTCTAGTACCCTTTCCATCGCCCGTCCCGTGACTCTATGGTGCCACAAATAATTGCCGAACTCCTCAAACTGATTGAAAATCATCAGGTCCTGCCCCGACCGCCGCAACTCCCAACATTTGTCAAAGATTTCCTTGACGTTACTTTCGCTACCCGGCGTCTTAATGGTCTCTCCTGCCACATCGGATAGCCAATCAAATCGTTCCTCACTCATGCCCTCAGGCAAGATTGCAATCGACTCGCAGCCGAGCAATGCAGAATCATACGCCCCGCCACGACAATAATTACCGGTCGATGGCCAAACTGCCTTCTGCCGCATAGGATCAAATTGACCGCTAACCAGTCTAGGTACAAGACAACCAAAAGCAGCTCCAACCTTATGCGCGCCAGTAGGAAACCACTTACCTACAAGCGCAATGATTCTCGCTCGCACTCCACTAAGAGAGCTCGGAATCTCCACATAATTCACGCCACCAAACCCACCACCACTAGTTATCGGTTCGTTATGCCAGCTAATCCGAAACAGATTTAGGGGATGTATATCCCACAAGCCAACATCCGCTAGACCATTTTTCACTGCATCAGTAATCAATTCCGGTTCCGCTTGCTGTCGCAAAGTGGGTATTAAAATGTTTCGTTCTCGGGCCAACTCCACAGTACGATCAAGAGTATTTGTGTCCACAGTCAAATCAAGCATTATTTACCTCTTGAGTTTGTCATTAATTATCACGCAATAGCCTCACAAAGAGCCTCGAGTGATGGCTCTATACTGGATAATTTTCTTGCATTTTGAAGAGCTGCTGTGGTGTCCTTCAAGCCGTGCCCAGTCACCAATATAACCACACGCTCATCAGGCAAAATATCCTCCAATTGCTCAAGTTTTTTACACCCGGCATATCCAGCTGCTCCAGCAGGCTCCGCGAAAATACCTGAACTTCTGGCTAAAGCAAACATCGCTTCTACAATCTCATGATCGCTGACAGTGACAAAACTTCCTCCGGTTTCTTCCACAGCCCTCAGCGCCCTACGACCATCACTTGGCCTGTCAGCAGATATGCTGTCCGCGACAGTAGCAGCCACCACTGGTGTAATTTGCATATTACCAGATTCCGCAGCATTTGCGATCGCAGACGAACCCGCTGCCTGAACACCAGTAAGTTTAGGAATGCTGTTAATCCATCCTAGTGCCATCAAATCATTAAAGCCTTTGTGAACACCCGTTATTATGTTGCCATCACCTACCGGGACTATCACCCGGTCAGGTACAATCCACTCGCCATCATCCGAACCCCCCTCGGCTAGCGTGAATTGCTCACATATCTCAAACGCCACAGTCTTCTTCCCCTCCACCGTTAGCGGATTGTAACCTGTGTTTCGACAGTACCACCCCATTTCACGTGATGCTTGCACAGTCAAATCAAATGCGTCACTGTAAGTTCCCTGTATCAACACCAAACGTGCTCCATATACTAAAATTTGAGCCAATTTTGCCGCTGGTGCCGCCTCTGGTGCGACCACCACAGATTCTAGTCCAGCAGCAGCAGCCATGCCCGCAAGCGCTACCCCCGCATTACCCGTAGATGCTGTAATAATCCTTTTAATCCCATTTTCAAGTGCGTAGGCGACCACCAGAGCACTAGCACGATCTTTCAATGACGCAGTCGGCAGCTGTGTGTCATCCTTAAACCACACCTCTCCAGCCTTTCCAACATTCTCTAATTGTTTAGCCCGGAACAGAGGTGTGCCTCCAACTACTCGTAGCGTGCCACTGCAGCCTGAAGGCATTCCCACCGGAAGCAGTGAACCGTAGCGCCATATTGACGAGTCCCGGTTAACACCAATACTCTTCGGCGAATGCACAGTTCCGATAGCACCGTAGTCCATCACCACATCAAGATTGCTTCCTTCGTGCTCGCACTCGTAAATCACTTGATGGCTATCATAGGTAGCGTCACAATCCGAGCATCTATAATGAAATTCTGCCATGTGTCACCTCTAAACGCCGTGTCCTCCAACTAATGCCCGCGGACGCTTTTTCGGCAGTTCCATTGGCAGCGCCGTCCTTCTTACACCGTCAAATTGACACAGTGCGTTTCCAACAGCAGCAGCCGTTGGAACTAATCCAATCTCACCTACCCCTTTTGCACCGTAGGGACCATATGGATCAGGCACCTCGACGCCAATGATCTCTATCTCAGGCATTTCCTTTGCACGCAATATCCCGCACTTTCTTAGCATGGTACTTTGAGTACGGCCATTTACCATAGGTAGGTCCTCGCTAACAGCATATCCCAAACCCATATGTATGGACCCTTCCAACTGTCCTTCAAACATAGTAGGGTTGAATATTCTGCCGGCATCGTGAGCTGCAAGCACCTTGCTTAACTGTCCATGTTCATCAAGTACCACAAGTTGAGTGGCATAGCTATACGAATAATGTGTAACTGTGTTGTCTTCAGTAGTACCAGGCTTTGCAGTCCAATCCACTTTCCACTCCCCATGATACACTCGACCGATCAATTCACCTAAAGACCTGTCCTCTAGATCAGCCCTCAGACCCTGCGAAGCATCCATAATTGCGTTACACATCAACGATGTAGCACGAGAAGCAGTAGTCATCCCAGCATACTGTCCGGCTGCCGTATCCACACGCACTTCGACCACGTCTGGATCAATCCCAGTTTCATTGCACAAAGATTGCAGCGCCATAGTGTGCACGCCCTGCCCCATTTCAGTCCATCCATGGTCAATGATTACCTTGTCAGAAGATGCGATTGTGACTCGCACACGAGATTCCTCTGGCATACCATTACCAATTCCAGTGTTCTTGATACCACAAGCAAGACCTACGCATTTTTGCAAGTCATACTCATCCTTGACAGCCAGCAAAGTCGCCCGTACTCCTGCACCACCTTCTATTACCTGACCCGTAGCTGTCATACCGCCATCTGTAAGCGCATTATCATACCTGAACTTCCATCGATCTAAACCGGCCCGATCACACAAATCATCGATGCAGCTTTCCAATCCAAAGGTTACCTGATTGACACCGAATCCCCGCATCGCTCCAGAAGGGATGTTGTTAGTGTATACCGCCAACGATTCCACATCCACCACAGGTACATGATAAGCGCCAGTTGCATGACCAGCACATCGCTCCATCACTTTCATTCCTACAGACGCATAAGCTCCAGTATCACCAATAAATTTGGCTTTTACGAACGTAATAATCCCCTTAGCATCACAGCCAACACTGTAATCCATCCATACTGGATGCCGTTTTGGATGCATATTTATACTCTCAACTCGATTCAGCTTGATTTTTACTGGACCACCAATCACAGTCGCCATCAATGCGGCATGACCTTGGACAGAAAGATCCTCCTTACCTCCAAAAGCTCCACCATTAGGGACCAAAACAACCCGCACGTTCTCCTCCGACCAACCCAATAATTTCGCTATCTGCTTTCGATCCTCATACACACCCTGACCCTGAGACAAAATTTCAACACCCACATCTGAGGGGTATGCCACAGCACACTCAGGCTCCATGAAGCCTTGTTCAACCCTCTGTGTCTGAAAGGTCATGTGACTAACGTATTCAGACTTCGTCTCAGCAGCAGCAACATCTCCTCTTGCAAGCCGAGACACTGAAAGGATATTGCTGTCGCTTCCTGGATGCACCACTGCTGTGCCCTTCGTCATAGCAATATGCACATCCGTAATAGGATCCATTACATCATACTCAACACTAATCAGTTCCGCCGCCTCACGCGCGATTCGCTCTGTATCCGCAACTACTCCAGCTATGACATCACCTATATACCGCGTGATTTCTCCTTCGGCGACCATTAGTGGCCAGTCCTCGCGAATAAGCCCAACCATTCGATCACCGGGTATGTCGACTGCAGTCAAAACACGGAGTACTCCCGGGACAGATTCAGCAACTTGGGTATCTATTCTGAGAACTCGTGCACGAGGATAGTCACTGAATTTCAACGCCCCAAAACGCATCCCATCAATATCAATATCGTCGGTAAAGCGATGTCTACCGAGCACAAGCTTTGCACCC
>JAKUPR010000055.1 GCA_022450585.1 Anaerolineales bacterium
CCAACCGTCGTGGTTGTCTTACCCTCTCCCAGAGGTGTTGGCGTTATTGCGGTGACATCCACATACCTTCCGCTAGCCCCATCACTCAAGCGGTCGCGTACCGACAACATCACCTTCGCCTTATACTCCCCATATGTTAGCAACTCCTCTTCGCGAAGGCCTAGCTCTGACGCAATTTCTCGCACCGGAGTAGGTTCCACCGACTGAGCAATTTCAATATCACTCGGTACAGGTCTTCGTAGTTCCGTAAGTTGTTTAGGCATCTAATCTCCCTCTTTACTCAATTTTCTTCTCTTAATTCCGCAACACAACGCCGGCATTTCCTATTTCCCCCTAATCAACAAATTACCAGCGTCCTCGCTCCAACCTCGCGCTAGGATTCGGCAGCAGTTCCTCATTGACACGCTGCATTTTTACTGCACACGCCTTGAACTCAGGTATCTTCGCCTGCGGATCTAGCGCATCAATAGTAAGCAAATTGGCGGCCGCTTCAACAAAATGCATAGGAATGAACACCACACCAGGGTTGGTTTTCTCCGTCACTCGCGCACGCAATATTATCTCCCCACGTCGCGAAGAAACCTGTACGGCGCCACCATCGTCCAAACCATTACGATTTGCGTCTATTGGATGTACTTCGACCCGAGCCTCAGGATAAAGTTCTCCTAGCTGCGAGTTCCGAGTCATAGTACCCCCGTGCCAATGCTCCAGCAATCTGCCTGTAGTCAGTATAAAGGGATATTCGTCATCAGGTTTCTCCACTACTGGAACGTATTCCAGGGGAAAAAATTGTGCCTTTCCCGCCGGAAATTCCGCCTCAAAAAGATAGGGGGTACCAGGATGCTCTTCATCCGGCACTGGGGTTTGGAGTCCCACCTTATCAATACGCTCGTAAGTTACGCCAGCATATTCAGGCACGATGCTACACATTTCCCCAAAAATTTCTTCCGGACCACTGTAATCCCAATAAGCTGATTTTTCCCGTTCCAGCCGGTGTTCTAAACGCTGGGCAAGATCACTGATTATCTCCCAATCAGATCGTACCTGTCCCCGAGGCTCAATAGCCTTGCGTACCCGTTGTACACGTCTATCCGTATTTGTAAAAGTACCGTCCTTCTCGGCCCACGAGGTGGCCGGCAAGAAGACATCGGCGTAGGCACCGGACTCGTTGATAAACAAATCCTGTGCAACTAGGAATTCCAACCCCTCCATATGATGTCGCGTAGCATTTAGATTCGGCTCTGTCATCATAGGATTTTCACCCATAATATAAAGCGCTCGCACGCCGCCTGGCCGCACGTTACCGAGAATTTCGGTGGTCGTTAGACCTTTGTCGCGACTTAATCCTTCCGGTTGAATATTCCATGCCTTTTCCCATATGGCTGCATTATCAGGATTGTTAACTTCCATGTAGCCAGGATAGTGGTAGGGCATGCATCCCATGTCAGACGCACCTTGCACATTGTTTTGGCCCCTCAGCGGGTTTAATCCCGTACCTCTTCTACCCACATGGCCGGTTAGTAAAGCAAGATGAACCAATCCGAGTGCACTCGCCGTACCGTGCGCAAGCTGCGAGATACCCATACCCCAATATATGGCACCCCGCTCCGCCCGCGCATATAACCTGGCCGCCTCAACTATAAGCTGTCGGTCAACACCTGAAATAGTCTCCGCATATTCAGGCGTAAACTTCTGCAGTGATTTGCGAAATTCATCAAAACCCGTAGTTCGTTCCGAAACAAATTTGGTGTCACACAAATTCTCGTCCACTATGACGTGCGCCATCGCCGAGAACACTGGTACATTCGTTCCTGGCTTTAACGGCAACCAGAGTTCCGCATACTCGCACAATTCCAACTTTCGCGGATCGATTACAATCAGTTTTGAACCATGCTTATACACCGCATCTTTCATTTGCAAGCCAATAATGGGATGATTTTCTGGGGTATTCGACCCCGTCACTATAAAACAGTCGCTCTCCACAACTTCTGAGGCCGTATTACTCATAGCTGCAGACCCAATCGCCATCTGCAAAGCTACAACCGAACCAGCATGGCACAATCTAGTGCAATGATCCACGTTATTGGTACGAAAGACAGCTCTAAAGAGTTTTTGCAACAGATAGTTGTCTTCGTTGGAAGCCTTAGCGCAACAATATACCGCCAACGCATCCGATCCATCTCGGTCATAAATCTCAGCCAACCTATCGGCCGTGTAATCCAGTGCCTCATCCCAGGAAGACTCCCTCCATTCGCTGATGTCGAACGCCTGTCTCCTCTGTCCAGCTTTTTGGGTTGTCTTCCGGATTAGCGGTACCGTTACACGCCTCTCACTGTATATATAGTCATATCCAAACCTACCTTTCACACACAGATTACCTTGGTTCACCACATTATCGTAATCTGAGGTCACTCGATATATATAATCGTTCTTAATATGCAGATCCAGACCACAGCCTACACCACAGTAAGGACAAGTCGTTGTAACTTTTCGGCTATCGCTTATCATCGTCGCGCTCTTCCTGAGTACTACTAACCACTTGGTAAGGGCGCTCCTGCCTACGTCTCTTTTTGCGCCTTTCACTACGGGTCATTCGCATGATCTCACTGGGTTCAGTCCCAGCTTCTAGTAACCACTCTCGCTTAGGTTTAAGTGCGCCCGTTGGACACACTCCTACACACTGACCGCAGAATACACAACTAGATTCAGTTAATGACTTTTCATAAGATGTAGTGATACTTGTTTCATAACCGCGTCCACTAAAGTTAATAGCAAAAGCATACTGTGCATCCTCAGCACATACTTGCACACACCGCCAACACAACACACACTGCGAGTAATCCCTTATGAACATTGGATTATCGTCAATTATTTCTGGAGTACGTTCTGTTCCCCCACTAAATCGTTCCCGGTCCGCCCCATAAACTGCCAGTTGCTCCACAATTTCAGGCGCCTCGCTGAGATCAACCGCCGAATCTAACATTTCTAGTATAGTCCTACGACTCCTTACCACACGGTCGCTCTGCGTTTTCACATCCATCCCCTCTTCAATCTCAACAACGCACGCAGGAGCCAGCGTTCGCTGACCCTCGACTTCTACGACACATAACCTGCACAGCCCATACGATGAACAGTGCTCATGATAGCAAATCGTCGGCACTTCAGCGCCGCAGCTTCGGGCGGCCTCCAGTAACGTGCTTCCCGCCTCTGCTTCAACTTTTCGCCCGTCAATATAGAGCTTAATGATCTCACTCACAGTTCGTCCTCGTCCGTATCAAAAAGATTTGGCCACAAATCCAGAGCACTGAGAACCGCTGTGGCAGCAGTTTGCCCAAGCCCACAAAGCGACGCATCAGTCATAGTCCAACCCACATCACTTAATCTCTGCCTGTCAACCGAAAGTGCCTGCCCTGCATTCGCCCGATGGATAATCTCATACTGTCGCTGTGTACCCAATTGACATGGATAGCATTTCCCGCAAGATTCGTCCGCAAAAAAGTGCGCCAAACCTTCCAAGACCAATCTCACATCCCGACCTTCATGAAACACCATCAACACACCTGACCCAAGAGACAAATTCTCTGACCTCAAATCTTCGATAGTCAGCGGCACATCATAGCTCTTTGCCGTAGTAAAGGCACCCGCCGCTCCACCTAGCAACACAGACCCAAGTTTTCCTCCCACTACTCCACCAGCGAGTTCCTCGATCACATACCGCAGTGTCACACCAAAAGGCGCCTCGTATAGTCCAGGATTATCAACATCCCCAGAAACGCAGTACAACTTCGGCCCAGGCGACTCCCTAGTTCCACATTTCCTGAACGCATCCGAACCCTTGCCAATAATATGAGGAACATTGCACAGTGTTTCCACATTATTTATAGCAGTCGGCCTGCCAAATAGGCCATGCGTGGTTGGAAATGGCGGTTTGATACGGGGAAAACCTCGTTTACCCTCGATGGACTCAAAAAGTGCTGTCTCCTCCCCGCAAATATATGCACCGGCGCCCACCCTAATCTCAATGTCGAAATCAAAGCCACTACCAGCTATGTTTCTTCCTACCAATCCCTCATCTCGTCCCTTACCTAGCGCCTCATTCAATATCCGAACCGCCTGAGGATATTCACCCCTTACGTATATATATCCCTTTTCCGCACCAACCGCATATCCGGCCAGCACCATGCCCTCCAACAGCTGATGAGGATCATCCTCCATAAGCACCCGATCCTTAAATGTGCCAGGCTCAGATTCGTCAGCGTTACAAACTACATACTTTGTTTCACCACTAGCCTTAGCCACCCCCTCCCATTTGAGACCGGTCGGAAACGCAGCTCCTCCCCTTCCTACTAAGCCAGAGGCCTTTATCTCGTCCACCACACCACTTGGAGTAAGTTCCCCAAGTGCCCGTCTCAATCCAGAATAGCCACCGGACAACATATACTCTTTCAGTCCTGTTGTAAAGCCATTTCCACAGTTGCGCGTCAAAATACGAATATCACCACCTACAACACTACGCGCACCATCTCCTTGCGTGGACAACCAATCTATCGGATTTTCAGGATCAATATTACCAATAGCCCTATCACCAACCAGGGCGGCTGGCGCGTGCTCGCACAATCCAAGGCATGGAGCGCGCTCGACCATCCATTCACCATCCCCACTAACCTCATCGAGTTTCACTCCCAAATGGGCACAAGCCTCATCTACTGCACGAAGACCGCCAGCAATAGAACAACTTGGGTCCCCACACACACGAGCTATATTCCTAGCGACGGGACGACTATAGAACATTGAGTAGAAATCGATTACTCCATAAACGTCTGCCTCCGGAACTCTCAATTGTCGTCCTATCTCAGCAGCAACATCCTCCGGTAACCACCCATAAAGCTCTTGCGCAGCATGCAGCGCCGGCAGCAAAGCTGTCCGACCACTGTTTACCATCGGCAGAAGTAGCTCCTTCAGTTCTTTCAAGTCCATCTCTGATCTGGTTAATTCCTGTTTCAATTAACGACTCTACATCCCTCTCAAAACAGCTCGGAATTATACACTAGCATTGAGCCGCCACACCACAAAAACTCATCAATTCTCATGGCCTAGTACCTGATTTATCCATTGCACTATCCCTGAAAACTGCGCAAACGAAGACTGTTTCCAACAACAAAAATAGAACTAAATGCCATAGCTCCGGCCGCCAACATAGGGTCCAACCCACCAAATGCCGCCACTGGAATAAGCACAATATTGTAGAAAAACGCCCAGAAAAGATTCTGACGAATAGTCCGCATCGTTTCTCGTGAAAGGGATATCGCACGCACTGCGCCGCGCAAATCACCACTGATGAGCGTCACATCTGCGGTTTCGACCGCAATATCCGTCCCGCTACCGATGGCCATTCCGACATCAGCCTGTGCCAGAGCAGGCGCATCATTGATACCATCGCCCACCATCGCCACTCCTTCCGTCGGAGAGCTAGCACCCTGTAGTTCCAGAATGGCGACAACTTTGTCCGCAGGCACTAAGTCCGCTACCACGCGATCTACACCAACCTCCTGCGCGATAGCCTCTGCAGCAGCCTGGTTATCACCAGTTAACATCACTGTTTCCAATCCAAGTCTCCGCAATTCGGACAACGCAGCCGCCGACCCAGATCTGACCTCATCCGAAACCACCATCACACCCGCCAACTGCCCATCCACCGACACCACTACAGTCGAGCGCCCGTCAGCCCGCATACCCGTAACAACCGCATCTAGCCCATCTAGCGCCAGTCCTTCCGCACCCATCATGAGCCTATTGCCAGCCAGTACGGTATAGCCATCCACCTCAGCGCGGATACCCATGCCAGAAATAGAATTGAAACCAGCGGGGTCGCTCAAATCAAGGTCTCGCGCAGTAGCCGCAGCCACAATTGCCTCGCCGAGCGGATGCTCGCTACCTCGTTCGGCTGATGCCACCAGACGCAATAGTTCCGTTTCAGAAAGGTTATCAGACCCATTGGGTACAAGTCCTATTTCCGTGACCGTAGGACGCCCGAGTGTAATTGTGCCAGTTTTATCTAATGCCATGGTTTTTACACCAGCTGCGCGCTCCAGAGCCTCGCCACTCCGAAACAAGATACCATTCTCCGCTCCACGCCCTGCACCCACCATGACCGCAGTCGGAGTAGCAAGACCAAGCGCACAAGGACAGGCAATCACGAGAACCGAAACCATATTTACCATAGCTCGAATGAGCCCGGACTCACCCAGCCAGTACCAACCCACAAAGGTCAGCATCGCTAGAGCGATCACCACCGGGACAAAGACCGCCGATACACGGTCTGCCAGCGCCTGTATAGGCGCCTTACTGCTCTGCGCCGCCTCCACCAAGCGGATAATTTGCGCCAGCGTGGTCTCTGAACCAACCTTTGTCACTTCGAATTTAAAACTACCCTGCCGGTTCATCGTCGCGCCCACCACAGCGTCACCCGTACTCTTTTCCACTGCCAGGGGCTCACCTGTCAGCATCGACTCATCGACCGTTGTTTTTCCTTCAATCACCACGCCATCGACCGGAATTTTCTCTCCCGGGCGCACCACAATTACATCGCCAGAAACCAAATCGTCGAGCCCAATATCCTGCTCCAGCCCATCGCGTATAGCCGACGCTGTTCTAGCCTGCAGCCCAAGTAGTTTCTTTATCGCATCAGACGCCCGTCCCTTTGCACTTGCCTCAAAATACTTCCCTATCCGAGTCAGGGCGATGATTATGGCCGCGGTCTCAAAATATACATCCGTCCCCAGCCCGTGCCAACCAAACACCGATCCAACCAGGACCGCCACGCTGTATCCATAGGCGACGCTGGAACCCATCGCAACGAGCACATCCATATTGGCCGACGCATTACGTAGAGATTTGTAGCCACCAACGTAATAATGCCAGCCAACATAGAACTGAACCGGCGTCGCCAGCAAGCCCAGCACCCACGGTAACCAGGTGGCCGTACTGATACTAGTTGGAAGCAATCCAAAGTCACTAGCCATGGAAATCACAAAGGTAGGCACCGCAAATATCAAGCCGACGAAAAGTAATTGGCGTTGTTTCGTCACCTCCTTTTGCCGAGCCGTACGCTCCGCATAATGAAAATCCCCATTTACGACGACAGCCTCAAATCCAGCCGTCTTTGCCGCACGGCGCAAATCGCTCTGTCTCACCATAGTCGGGATGTAATCAACTGTCGCCCGTTCGATGCCTAAGCTAACCGCAGCTATGGTTACACCAGGCAACTCCTCTAGCGTTTTTTGCAGCGTCCGTGCATCATTGTCGTCGGACATCCCGGTTATAGGCATTTCGGCTTGAGCCGTTGCAACGCCATAGCCTACATTCTCTATCTTCGCGACAATTTCCGACCACGAGAGCGCCTCCGCCTGATATTCCACCGTGGCACGTTCGTTAGCCAAATTAACAACAGCTCTGTCCACAGCAGGCAGTCCACTCAAGTTGCGCTCAATGGCTGCGGAACAATTGGCGCATGTCATTCCAGTTATGGGAAGAGTGAGACGGTTAGTAATAGTCACAGCCATTTCCGCAAACTAGAACTAGCTCCTTATGCATCCTTCGGCGGATATCCGATCTCTGTCAGTACGGTTTCTATACCATCATTCGTCGCCGGACCAGCATATTCGATAACGGCCCGTTTGTTTTCCACCGTCACCACCACGGAGACGACACCGTCAACTGCTCCGACCTCGCGTTCCACACTCATTTTGCAGTGACCGCACGTAACGGCCGGCAACGTCAAATTTAGCGTATCCATATTTTTCTCCTGTTCAGTCCGTTATGTCTCCAATATTCAGCCCAGTCAATCTAAATCTACCCCATCCATGGCCGCACACCGTCCTAGTCTCAATGAAATCCACTATTCCATTAAGATTTACCTTGACTGAGCCTTCTGCAATTACGTGGCTTTGTTGCGCTATTTCCCCGCAAGTTTATACACATCCATAATTTCATTCAACACCCGCTCGCGCTCACTTGCGTCATCACCCCGAATCGCTGTCGTAACACAAGCATGTAAATGTCCGCTAAGCACTAGTTCGCTCACCTTCGTAAGCGCCGCCTGAACAGCCTGAATCTGTTTGATCACGTCTACGCAATACTTGTCATCTGCAACCATGCGTTCCACGCTATTCACATGACCAGCCACACTACGTAAACGATGAATGGCGGATAGCTTAATCTCGTTCTCCATAATACCCCCCCCCTTGTGGGGGGGGGTATTGTATACTCCTCTAATTCCAAGGTCAAGACTTAGTTTAATTCATTATAAGAATTAATGGGTTTTTTCACGCTTATAGAGCACACAACCCCTATACTTAACTATCGTCTCGAGTCTTTTCTGGGCACAGTGCCTGCCACTTGCACTTCATACAAAGCCGTAACGAACTGTAGACATTTTTCTCGGGGTAAAATATGTCAATATGAACCAGATAGCCGTAGACCTCTCAATCATCATTGTTACATATAATTCATCGAGAGTTATTTCGCGATGCCTCAACTCAATCAGAACATCTGGCAGTCAATTCCTTATAGAGACTATAGTAATCGATAACGGATCTAATGACGGCACACCGGAATTGGTGAGTCGAGATTTCCCGTCGGCGCAACTCATATCTGGGCATGGGAACATAGGTTTTGCCGCCGCCAATAATCTTGGCTTTCGAGCCGCCCGCGGCCGTTATTTCTTAGTCCTCAATCCCGACACAGAGACTCAAGCTGGATCCCTACAGGAACTCATCAATTACGCCGATGATAATGAGACAGTTGGAATGATTGCCCCACGCCTTGTTAATGTCGACGGCACTCTTCAGCACTCTACATTTCGATTCCCAGACCTCACGCAGGCCCTATACGGTTTCTTCGAAAAACTAGTACCAATAGATTCCCGACAAAATGGCCGCTACTTTCCCGAGGACTACAATATTGAACGCAATGTTGACCATATACTCGGCGCAGCAATATTAGTCAAGCGTCTTCTATGGACGGAGATAGGGGGCATGGACGAAAACTACCCCCTCTTCTTTGAGGAAACCGATTGGTGCTATAGAGCAAAGACAGCCGGATGGCATCTCCGCTATATCCCCACTGCCACAATCATGCACATAGGAGCTCACAGCACCAAGAATATACCCGAAACAAGCTCCGTTTTGTTCGCTCGCAGCCAGGCCCGTTTTTATCGCAAGAATCTCGGTCTCATTCATTACATCATCCTAAAGGTAATTGCCGTCTTCGGTATTGCTTACTGGTTTTCTCGAAGCGCGACAGCTCTTATACGCGGAAATATAAGGCAAAATGTTTTCATGACACGCATACTTAGTTACTGGCAGATATTGACGGCATAGTTCACATGC
>JAKUPR010000056.1 GCA_022450585.1 Anaerolineales bacterium
GACTGTAAACAAGTCATTGCAAGCATTATTTGATGTTGACCTTTTACCGTATTTTACACTCACCAAAGGGGTGCCGGGTGATGTGGGTGTGATTGATGCGTTGATGCCAGCGCAGGGACGGTTTTCCGCCTGGCAAGGTGCTGTTACAACCGATACCCGACCGTTGGCGTTAGATTCCGCTGCATTCGGAGAGGTTATGCGGATACCGCAGTTGTCTGATTGGCGGGATGAGGGAGGCGTGATAATAAGCCCGCCGTTGGGGAGGCGTGGGGTACGACGTTATTATGATCCTAGTGGAAATATATTTCGATCCTATGAGATTGCGCGGGATGCACTTTTGGCTGGCAACGACCTACTTTTTGTCGATGAATTTGAGGATGCTGCTGCGGAGGATCAGTATGTGGCTATTACAGAGACAATTAGTGGGTTTGTGCGTAAATATAGAGAGGACGCGGTGTTTGCGGAGCGTGTAGATAGTGCGGTAAAACGGGTTGTCTCTCTAAAATTGCGTTTATATGGAAATGATCTTTCAATCGAAAATGTACTGGGAAAAGGGGCACTAGAGGAAATTGGTAGGGGTGAGGAGGCCGTGTTCTCACTGGCGAGAAAATCGGTGACCCTACTAAGCCCGTCCTTATCGGAGCTAGGTAATCGAATGCCTCGTCCACCCGCTCGCTTGGAGAGAATCGTTATTTTTACCGACAGTAGTGTTAGGCAGCAATGTAGTGAGTGTTTTGAGCGTACATTTCCGGGTGTTTTTGCGTTGGAGAACGCGATAGCGCGCTTGTACGGGTTTGGAGGCAGCGGCCAGATTAGCAGTCTGGATGTTTTTAGTTTTACTTTTCTGGAATTAGAGGATTATTTGGATGCGAGGCAAAATTCTACAGTGCGAACGTCTACTGTAGAGTCGAAGCAGGAATTGGATGATGGAGTTCCTACAGTAACGCCTATGCCAAGTCGCAGGATACAGCAGGTACTGCCAACGGCGCGGTGGTTGGTGTTTGCTCTAGGCGATATTCCTGGAGAACAATCTAAGGAGAACGCATTGAGACGCTTGTTGGCTGACACACCCGAACTGCTGACTGGTCGGAATGTCATTGTTTTTGCGCTGGGTGAGCCATATTATCTAGATGCGACTGAAGTTGCGCAGCTTACTGCGTATTATGGCCTTTATGGACGGAGCCTATCATTTGTAGAGGTAGCGGCGCGTGTGCTGTTCCAGGAAATTATTCCGCATCAATCGCCGCCGATTGCGGTCGAAGCAGTGTCGTACGATCTCCAGAGTCAGCTAGAACCTGACGCGGGCCAGAGTATCTCGGTATTTCGTGTGTCAACTGACGAGGAAGAATTAGATCGTGAAATTAATTTTGGGGACGTGACTGGGCGCTCGCTGCCTGAGAACGTTATTGCTACTGCCACATCGTGGGCTGCCGAAGAAGCGTCGGAGGGAAGTGCGATAGTGGTGCAAACCAGCGTCTTAGTGGATAGGAAGGGACATGTGGTGCCTGATGGAACGTTGGTAGAATTTGATGCAAGATATTTAGGTGAAGGCGGCCTTACTGAGACCTTTGCAGTATCAGATACGGTACAAGGAATCGCATCGGCGACGCTTGTGTTAGATAGGATTGGCCTGGTTGATGTTATTGCTCGTGCGGGTGATGCGGAGTCATCTGCACTTCAAATTGCGGTGCAGGTGGATGAGGGTGAGACCCTTATCGAGGTGCAAAATAACACTCCAACCCCACTAGTGGCAACGATGACGCCAACAGTTATTCCCACGATGACGCCGGTATCGACGTTGAACGAATCGGTTTCTAAAGAAAGCGTTGCTGTGGTTGCGACGGCGAAAAATACGAAAACGCCTTCTGTCAATACTGTTACTCCTACTAGCACTCACTTGGTTGAGGCTACACCTCTACCCGAATCAGGTAAGACTCCTGTTACAAGGATACTCGATCCGCGTGATCTTCTCTCTGGGGTTCTAGCAATGGTGGTGCTGTCCGGGATAGGCTGGAGTGCGGCAAGAATTCGCGGTATGGTTCCTTTGTTGCGGGCGAGATTTAGGTTGATGATGTACGTTATTGTGGGTGTGTGGGCTGGGTATGATTATTACGCACTGCAATTGCCGGGCGCAGACAGATTACAGTTCTTAGGTGGATTGGCTCCGGCGTTGTTTGCTTGGACGAGCGGGATCCTGGCGCTGCTCGTTGGATTGTTATGGCCGACTAAGAGGTTTAGGGCGGTGAAAACCTCAGATAGGGTTGGTGCCGAAAGTGATGATGACGGCGAGTACCATTAGTAACGTGGCAACTATGGCTAGGTCACGGTGAACGGGCTCCGCTAATGCATGGCTGAGCCACTCGCGAGGTGTTTCGGGAACGAATTGTGAGTAACCAGTTGCGTCAGGAAACTGTCCTTCGAACAAGGCTTGGCGAAAAGCGATTATGCTGGTGGGACGGTCCTCTGGGTGCAGGGATAGTGACCAGTGGACAGCGCGTTCTGTGCGGGTTGATACATCGGGGTTGCTCATTCGCATAGGGCTAAGACTTTTGCTGTGTAGAAACCGGACTTTGGCTTCAGGAGGGGCTTGATTGGTGAGAAGATGGTACAGAGTGGAACCGAGTGAGTAGATGTCGGAGCGCAGATCTGTATGGCCAGTGTCGCCGCCGTATTGTTCTAGCGGTGTGTAGTGTATTGTTCCACGTCCCTGTACGACGGTTATTGTGCGCTCATCAGGAGTCATGACCTTGACAAGACCAAAATCTACTAGCTTAATTAGTCCGCGATCATTTACCTTGATGTTGCTGGGTTTTATGTCCCTATGGACTACGGGCGGCGTCTGCTGATGCAAGTAATCAAGAGCCCCGAGGATTTGACGTGTCCAATCTAGGATATGCTCCTCGTTCAGGAAGCGATGTTTCTTACGGGCGGAACGGATTTTTTCCCCTAGATCCTCACCGTCCACAAAATCCATGACGAGGATGTCGGTGCCTTCTTCGGTGAAAAAGTCTGAAACTTTAGGGAGATTGGGGTGGTCAAGTCGAGCCAGCCCGGAAGCTTCCCTGTGAAATTGGGATCGGGATTGCTCCTGAACCTCTTTGGTGTCGTGGGGGTCTCGAACGATGGCTTTTATGGCGCAAATACGTCCCTCCAAACGATTGTCGGCTGCTTTCCAGATTGCGCCCATGCCGCCCTTACCAATGGGCTCCTTAATGAGGTATCTTTCTTTTAGGAGTGCACCAGGAATTATTGACATAGTTATGTGGAAATGCTAACGGTATATTTGTTTTATAGTGTGATTATACTAGGTGATGTGATATTGCGAAGGAGATAAACGGATGAACGATGAGATAACTCCGATTCTGATTGCGCAATCTGGCCCCCTCAGGGGTCAGCGTTGGGGTCTTAATGACGATGAGCTTGTTATTGGGCGGGATACTGATTGTGACGTAGCTGTCAGGGAGAATACAGTGTCACGGCGCCATGCAATAATTTTTCGCGAGGGTAGAGAGTGGAAGATTGAAGATAATTCTAAGAACGGCACTTATGTGAATCAAGAGCGAGTTGTGGGGCCCGTAGTGCTGCGGGATGGTGATGTAATTTCGATTGCTGCGGCGGTACAAATAGCCTTCGTGGGATCTGATGTAACCGTGCCACTAGATTTACCTGCACGGAGTGACCGGCGTATGAGAGTTGACATAGATGCCAGACGGGTGTGGTGTGTAAACAGGGAGCTTCTTCCGGCGCTTTCTAAGCCACAATACCGTTTGTTGGTCTTGCTGTATTTACACCCTGGGGATGTTTGCACTCGAGAGGAAGTTATTAGGGCGGTCTGGCCTGATGCGATTGGGGCAGCCGTTACCGA
The DNA here is from genome assembly GCA_022450585.1 of Anaerolineales bacterium. Classification (GTDB taxonomy): domain Bacteria; phylum Chloroflexota; class Anaerolineae; order Anaerolineales; family UBA11657; genus CAJWGI01. The sequence goes on from JAKUPR010000056.1 coordinate 3,866, forward strand.
GCAATCAATCGATGCTTTAGTCCGGCGTTTGAGGGACCGCTTGATTGAGTGTGATCCGGAGCACCAGTATGTTGAGACAGTTCGTGGTCACGGATTTAGGTTGGACAACCCTCTGAAAAGTTGAATTAATTTATGTAATGTTTGCATCAGTTCTTTCCTTTTCAGCTAAGGTATGAAGGGATTCCAGTTTATTTGCTACATCTGTTTGGCCCCTTTGTCTGAATTGTTCAATTGCACGATGTATGGCGGCAAGCGTTTTGTCGGTAATTTCTGGGAGACGCTGTTTTATTAGGGTGGCCGCATCTTCGTCTGTTTTAGTGGAGAGCAATTCGTTGATAAACTGAATCTCGGGGGGTGCGCTATCGTGGATAGCCTGCATTATGTTTCGTTGTAATTCTTCTAATTGATTAGTTAGTTTGGGGTTCTTGTTTCTTGACTCTGAGTCTATTCGTTGTTGCAATACCATGAGAAAGGTTTCATCGATCTCGGACAGATTCTCTTTAATAGCAGCTTCGATATCTTCCATATGGAGAAGTTTGTCCAATAAATTGATGGCGATTTTACTTTGTTCCTCAGCGGCGGCGTCAATTTTCTGGACTGTTTCGAGTACGAGTGACCTGGTGGCTTCTAACCGCTGTCTCTCCTGTGTATCACTATCCTCGATTTTCGCCGTTAAGAGAATGAAGAATTCGTAGTCTGCGGCAGGTCGGGCTAGTGTGATTAGGCTGGTGATGTGGTGCGGATCTTTAGCGTCGGCAACGAGCTCGACAAAGGTTTCGCGGGTGAGGTTTTCACCCAGTGATTCTAATTCTGTAGCGGCAGTTTGAAATGCTTGTAACCGTGAACTGGTTTCACGGCCGAAAGTAGAATGAGAGAGAAGGTGTTGTTCAAGGTGTTGTAACTCCTGGGTTATGGGACTGTCTGTTTGGCCAGCGTACTGTTGTTTTATGGCATCTAAAATATGGAAGAATTGGGCGTCAATTTGCTCATCATTTTCTTTGATGCGATCAGGAAGGTTGGTTTTGGAGGTGGTGGCAAGGTCCTGTATTAGTTGGGTTTGAGCGCGTTGCTTCTCGATCATTTCTGGTGTGACGCCCTCGCCTGCGAGAACGGCATTGATGAGCCCGTCCATGGAAAGCATTTCCTGCGGTTGCAGTAGATAGGCCTTTCGTTCTTGGGTAGGTATGTTTCCGAGGAGAGTTCGAGTTAAGCCTCCCAACATGCTCTCCTTTTGGTCTAGGGTTAGGTTTAATTCTGGCGGTGTAAATGTGAGTAATGTTTCCTTGGCAGGGTCGTGGTATATGAGAGGTACAGAGGCCATGCCATGGAACGAGCACAGAGGACATTCAATTATGTTGAAGTTCCTACTGAGCAGGCGCTGCTTTACGCTTGGATCGGATGCCACGTCCATTAGTTGCTCCACTTTAGCGTGAATTCTATTTTGGCATTGGGGACAGGTTATGGTTGTGGCTGGCGGGAGAGTATTCATTTAGGTGCCTATGGGTAAATTGAAATGGAAGGATGCGCCTTGGCCGGGATTAGAATCAACCCAGATTCTTCCATGATGGGCTTCAATTACAGCGCGAGTGAGGTATAAGCCTAGGCCGGCTCCCTGGGATCGTTCGGTTGCGGCGGTGGAAGCGCGGTGGAATCTATCAAAGACGCGTGCCAGTTCTGTTGTAGGTAGGCCTGCGCCAGAATCCGTTACAGTCACACTCACTTCTCCTTGTGAGTGTGTTCCGTGTATCGTTATTGGGCCGCCGTCTTGTGAATACTTTATGGCGTTTGAGATTAAGTTACTGAGGACCTGGCGGAGTCGTTCTGTGTCGCCCATGATTGATGGAAAATTGGGGGAGAAGTCTACACTGAGTTTATGTTTTTTGGTCTGTGTCTGGAACTTTTGCGCCATTTGCTGCGATAGTTGGTCCAATTGAACAGGGGCTAGGTTTAGTTGTAGACCGCCGGCTTGTAGTCTAGAAGCATCAAGAAGATTGTCAATTAAGTTAGTGAGTCTGTCGGCTTCTTCCTCAATCACTACGAGACTTGTGTTTATGGTCTCTTTGTTCCAACGTGCATCCTCGCGCAGAAGCGTATCTGCGTAACCCTTTATGAGAGAGACCGGTGTCTTTAACTCGTGACTAATTACTGAGATAAAGGTGCTTTTTAGCTGTTCTGCTTCGCGAAATCTTGTTATGTCACGGACGTTGGCTACTAGATTAACGAGTCGTTGTTGGCGGTCGAAAATAGGTGCATAAGTGACACCAACAGGAGTGGCATTCCCTACATCGTGTCTAAGATCTCCTTCGACGTAAAGAGGAGCTGCGCTGCCGAATGGCCAGCCGCGTGCTTCCGCATCAGCCAGGTTTGGTTCCGGCTTCTTTTTCCAGGTGATTACGTCGTCGTGCATACTGCCGAGCGCAGCCGCTGCGCTAACGCCGGATAATTTTGCAAGTGCGCGGTTCCAACGTAAAATGTGGTGTCCGGAATCTAGGATCATTATTCCGTCCGCTGAACCCTCTAAAATTGCGTCGAGTTGTCGTTTTTCGCGGGCGATCTGCTCATATAGGCGGGCATTTGTGACGGCAACGGCAGCATGGTCGGCAAAGGCCTGCAGGATTTTCCGTTCGTTACGAGTAGATGGTGAAACGGAAGTTCGGAAAACTAGGAGTAAACCGACTAGGTCACCATGCGATTCGAGAGGTAAACCTATGGTGCCTTCCAGATTGAAAGGTCCGCTTTGGGCGAGTATGTGGAGGCGCCTCTCTAGTTCGGCTACGATATAGCGCGCGGGGTCGTCGAGAGCAGATTTGGATGTGTTGCGTAAGACGGTTTCAAAATGCTGAAGGAATTCCGGGGAGACTCCGTGTTGAGCATGAATGGAGAAACTTGCTAAGCCATCGGCGCCACCTCTTTCGGGCTGCTCGCGTAGCGCAATCAATCCTGCGCGACCAGCAAGCATTTCCGTGGCGGCACGCAGGATGCGAATTAATACGGCATCTAGGTCCAGTTGCTGAGTTAGGGCACGGACGATTTCCAGTAGAGAATCTCTCTGGCGAATGCGGTAATCGGTGAGCATTAGATGTATGTCTGCGGGGAGCAACTCAGATGGGGCGCTCCGTTGATGTTAGGGATTACGGAAAAATTTCCTTTAGGACCGGGATGTAGCGGCAGCTGCATCCGTGGAGACGGGAGCATGTTTCAACCGGTATTTCAGGCGTTAGGTGTTTTTGGTATGTACCTTGGATGTCGCGACCGGGGGAGCAGGCATCCGGACTAATGGTGATGGTGATATGACTGACATGCGAGTTAGACTTTAATTTGAGGAGCGTAGAATCCAGCTCGGCTTTCTTGTGATCTTTGTTTTGGGCGGAAAAATTAGTATTATTCTCAGGCGAGTTTCTTGTTAGCACTGTGTTATCCGATTGATAGGGTTAGTTACATTTTACGTGACTGGTACTTGGCCGTCAAACATCAGCGGCGTTTACTGACTCTTCGAAACCTTTCTGGATTATTAGTAGGGGAAGTGTTGAGCGGTCTACAAGTTTTAACGAAACTTCGTCGAGTAATACTCGTCCGAGTCCTCTATGAGCAGATGCGCCAATAATTAGCAAGTCAAAGGATCCGCGCTCAACAGAGCGAATAATTTCGGTTGCGGGTATACCGTGACGCAATTCTATATTCGCCTCCACTTCATTTGATTCCATGATTTGCGCGCACTGGCGCAAATGGCGAGCGGTTGGGGTGTCTGTTTGAAGAAGGTCGGTGAGAGTTTCGCCAATTTGCTCTAGACCAGTGTACATAGTAGGGATCGCGGCGGCCACGTGTAGTAAGGTAACGCGTGAACCGGTTGCTCGTGCTAATGTGGCTGCGGATGTGACAGTGTCGCTCGCGGCTTCTGGTCCGCCTGTACATACGAGGATATTTTGGAGAGGCCTGCTTTCGCCTCGGACTACAAGCGTTGAGATAGGCGTCCGTTTTACCACCCTGTGACTTACGTCGCCGAGGAGCACTTCCGCCGGAGAGCCGCGGTGGTGGCGCGCTCCTATTACGAGTAAATCGTACTGTCCAGTGCGGATTTCCATCATAATTTGCGATTCGGGATCACCGTCTTTGAGGAGGCTGGAAATTGGTTCTATTGGGAGCCTTTCCTCCGCTGTTTTTAGAGAGTTAGTGGCGTTATCGGAATCAGAATTAGTGGTAGCGACAGTTAGGAGGGATATATCCGAATTGAATGCTGATGAGATCGCATATCCTAAATCCACTGTTGATGCCGCGTAAGGAAATCTTGTAAGACTGATGAGGGTATGCATTAGTGAACCTTAGTGTATTCCGGTGCCAGAGCCGCTAAGCAGCCTCCAAATTACTAGGATGGCGCCGATGAGTGGCAGGAATGAAAAGAAAAGTCGTATGCGTGGGCCTGCAAAGTGACGGGTGCCCATGGCGCCAATCTGAGCGCCGATGGCAGCGCCTGTGTGCATAAAAAGTGCGATCATAATATCGACGTTCCCCTTTAAGGCGTGGGTGAGTGTTCCGAAGCCAGCAGAGAAAACGATTTCAAATAGGTCGGTGCCTATTGCAACATGAGTAGGGACACCGAGGACGTAAACCATCATTGGCATGCGTAGAAACCCACCGCCTACACCTAAAAATCCTGCGAGCACTCCCGTAATGAGGCCGGCAAAAAGAATGACCCAGAGTGATATGGATTCGATGCCTGAAGCTGGTAGGGACACCATTGGCTTTATCCGGAGTAGACGCACACGGCGTGTCAAACCTTTGAAACCGACAGCTTCATGCGCGCTGACGTTGTGTGTATGTATCATTCGGATGGCACGGATACTCTCTGTGGCAGTAAAGGCGGAGATGACTAATAAGATTGCGACGTATGACCAACCAATGATGGAATTTGCTGTGCCCCTCCTTTCAAGTAATTCTACAAGCTGGGCACCAATTTCTACACCGATAATAGTTCCGATGACCATTAGGACGCCTAGCCGAACATCTATATTGCCAAGAACACGATGACGGCGGGCAGCGACAATTGACTTGCCAGTCATGTGTGCCAGATCCGTACCTACGACGAAATTCATTGGGACGCCAGCTAGGAACATCATTGGGCCAGCTATGAAACCACCGCCGACGCCAAAGAATCCTCCGAGTATTCCTACTACGAATCCGATTCCGGCTAGGAAGACTGGATTGATTACAACACCGGCTATAGGGAATT
>JAKUPR010000057.1 GCA_022450585.1 Anaerolineales bacterium
GGTGTTTTTGCATACTTCATTGTGGACAACATCGTAGATGTTGAGAGTGAAGCGATGCCAAGCCTCGCTGCTGACAGTGAGCTGATGATATATAGACACGAAGGTTTCTGGGCGTCAATGGATACATTCAAAGATGCCAATTACTTGAACGATGCTTGGGACGACAAGGCGCCGTGGAAATTGTGGGATGAATAAACTAAAAGGGCTGTACCGTGATTGATTCTCATTTTTGGCAAGATCGAAGGGTGTTAGTAACAGGGTGCAGTGGTATTCTCGGTTCATGGTTAACCCTGAAGCTAGAAGAGCTCGGTGCCGATGTGGTTGGCATTATGCGTGATTGGGCGCCGCACAGCGAGCTAGTACGCTCGGGTGCTAGCAAACGCGTCAATCTTGTACGCGGGGATATTACGGATACAGCGTTTCTGGATCGTGTCTTCTCTGATTATGAGATTAAAACCTGTATACATTTAGCTGCGCAGACCGCTGTCGGAATTGCTAACCGTTCTCCAGTGTCTACTTTCGAGAGCAATATTCGTGGCACCTGGGTGATGCTGGAAGCTGCTCGGCGGTGGCCTGGATTGGAACAGGTAGTGGTTGCATCAAGTGACAAGGCATATGGCGCACACGATCAATTGCCTTACTCGGAGTCGGCTGAGCTACGCGGCAACCATCCCTACGATGTCTCAAAATCGTGTGCAGATTTGATTGCGCGCGCTTATGCTAACACCTATGGCATGGCGGTAGCGGTCACCCGGTGTGCTAACATGTATGGCGGCGGTGATTTGAACTGGAACCGAATCGTCCCTGGCACTATCCGAAGCGTCCTTCGTGGTGAGCCTCCGGTCATCCGGTCCGATGGTAGCCCTAGGCGTGATTATATCTATGTACACGATGTCGTCAGTGCATACTTGACTCTTGCCGAGGCGATCGCGGTCAATCCGTCCCAACATGCTGGACAGGCATACAATTTTGGAAAAGACGCACCTCTTTCAGCACTTGAAATGGTCCGTAATATCGTTCTTATTTCGGACCATACGGGACTCGAACCTATTGTTGAGAATACGGCCTCTAATGAGATTCAAGATCAGTATCTCTCCAGTCGGCTGGCTCACGAAAGCCTTGGATGGAGTCCTGAACACTCGTTACAAGATAGTCTCCGAGAGACGTTTGAGTGGTACCGTGCCTTTTTGGCGCAGACGTGAGCAAACTGTTTTCGGGAGAGCGAGTGCTTGTAACAGGTGCTGGCGGATTTGTTGGCAGGCACCTTTGCCGTCGGTTGGTGGATCTTCAAGCAAACGTTGTGGCGGCGGATTGCTGCTCGCCGGAAGTTGCGGAGAGCCTACCCGGTTTTATCCAAGTTGATATTTCAGAATTTGATGACGTGCGTGTGCTTGGTGGTGTGGAACCTACTCTAGTCTTCCACTTGGCTGCGGCTGGTGCCAGTGACCCCTACTTAGACGTAGCGGCCGCGCTACGTGTCAATGTGCTCGGTACAGTGAACTTACTTCATGTTCTGAGTGGAAGCGCTCTGGTAGTAGTGGCACGGACGGCTGCAGAGCGTAAGGCTAGCAGTCCATATGCCGCTAGCAAAGCGGCTTCCTGGAAATTCTGTCGTATGTACGCACGGTCCAACGGATGGCCCGTAAGAGGGGCTACACTATTTCAATGTTATGGCGCGGGTCAGTCCGAAAATAACGTCATACCGGCTGTGCTTTCGGCTGCGCGTTTGGGAAGGAGGTTCCCGCTCTCGCCAGGGGAACAAGTGCGTGACTGGGTGTCTGTGGAGGACGTGGTCTCGGGGTTGTTAGCAGTGGCGCAATCTGATCTTGCGGCGGCAGAATCAATTGAAATTGGCACTGGCAAAGGAACTTCTTTAAGCGACACCGTTCAAATGATTTTTGATTTGGTTGGTGGTGACGGAAGCCCGCTTTTCGGGGCGCTTCCGTACAGGCGAGGAGAGGATATGTATACTGTTGCAGATTCTGAACTTACGGAACGACGGACGGGTTGGCGTGCGAAGATCGGGTTGATGGAAGGCCTGAGCGCGTTGGTTAGGACTGGTGCATAGTGACTGATAGCGAGCGTTTGCGTGCTGAGATTGCGCAAAAGGTTGCAGAATATTTCCGGCTGGAACATACTCCTGGGCCATTCCTTCCTCATAAGACGCGCGTGCAATATGCCGGGCGAGTTTTCGATGAGAACGACATGACAAACATGGTTGATGCGGTACTAGATTTCTGGTTGACCGCTGGGCCGTATGCACACCAGTTTGAGGATAAGCTGGGTGAATTCCTTGGCGTACGTGAGATTGTGCCAGTGAATTCCGGTTCATCTGCCAATCTTGTCGCTGTAACGGCACTGTGCTCTGAGAGGCGCGGTGAGCGGCGCCTCCATCCTGGAGACGAGGTGATTGTGCCCGCGATGTCATTTCCGACTACTGTGGCTCCTATAGTGCAAAATCGTTTGATACCGGTTTTCGTAGATTGCACTATAGGAGATTACAACTGTGACCCTGAACAGATTAGTGCCGCTGTGTCACCCAAGACACGAGCCCTGATGTTCGCACACACACTCGGAAACCCTGCAGATATGGATGCTATCATGCCTATAGCTCTGGATCATGATCTTATTGTTATTGAGGACGTATGTGACGCGCTAGGCTCTACTTTTGATGGGAAGGTGTTGGGCACTTTTGGCGATTTGGCTACACTCAGTTTCTACCCTGCGCATCATATCACGCTTGGCGAAGGGGGAGCTGTCTTTACTCAGAACCCTAGCTTGGCACGTATTGCGCGCACTGTGCGAGACTGGGGACGGGATTGTTGGTGTGGATATGACAATCCCCCGAATGGAAAATGTGGACGCCGATTTGAGAGGGAGGTGCCTGGAGTGTCAGGTTACTATGACCATCGATATTTGTTCACTGAAATAGGTTATAACCTGAAATTAACTGATCCACAGGCAGCACTTGGTCTAACGCAATTGGAAAAATTGCCGGATTTCATAAGTGCGCGAAAACGTAACTTCAAACGTTTGTACGACGGATTGCAGCATTGGGAACAATATCTAGTGCTCCCTCGCTGGCATCCAAAAGCCGACCCAGCATGGTTTGCATTTCCAATGACAGTTCGCCCAGGGACGCCTTTTAGCCGTCAGCAGCTCATGAGTTATCTCGAGGCCAACATGATAGAGACTCGCATGCTTTTTGCGGGGAACATGCTGCGGCAGCCGGGATTCTCTGGCATAGATTGTCGAGTGGTGGGCGACCTGCAAGTTTCTGACAATGTGTTGAGCTCAACCTTCTTTGTCGGAGTGTATCCCGGCTTGGACGATGAACGTATCGATTACATTCTGGAAATATTCTCTGATTTTATGGGGACGGAAATCAGGTGAAGCTCTCGATAATTGTATGTGTTTTCAACGAACGCGATACTATCATGGAGGTATTGCGTCGAATTCAATTAGCAGACCTTGGTTCAGACTGGGAGAGAGAAATTTTCGTAGTAGACAACTGTTCAACTGATGGTACGAGGGAACTTTTGAGTGAGTATCGTTCTGAGAACACACAGGTCATTATGCAATCTGAAAATCGAGGCAAAGGTCATTCTGTACGTACTGCAATTCCGTTGTGTGGAGGTGATTTTACTATTACACAGGATGCCGATCTGGAGTATAACCCGCGCCATTATGCGACACTCCTAGCGCGTGCTATATCTGATGACCTAGACGTAGTGTATGGCTCTCGAGTACTTGGTGGGAGGAGGTATCACCATTACCCTGTTAACTACTGGTCTGTGCGAGCACTTACGTGGATGACGAACACACTCTTTAGCGCTAATTTTACCGACGTGGCTACGAATTATAAGTTGGTGCGCACCCAATTGCTGAAATCGCTTCAGCTGCGGTGCTCGGGTTTCGACCTAGATTTTGAAATAAGCAATCAACTTGCGCTGGCGACGGAAAGGATTGGCGAGATACCTATTGATTTTGAGCCGCGCACCTATGCTCAGGGCAAAAAAATAGGCTTTTCCGACGGTGTACGCGCTTTTTGGGTGATTTTGCGCGACTGGATTGCTAGAATAGTAAGAATGGGATAGCATGAAGTTATCCATCATTGTGTGTGCTTTTAACGAATGCGACACTATTGTGACAGTTCTAGACCGGATACAAGAGGTGGATTTTGGTGATGGATGGGAGAAGGAAGTGCTTGTTTTAGACAATTGTTCTACTGACGGAACACGCAAATTGCTTCAGGAGGGTAGTTGGTCGGATACTAAGATTATTCTAAATCCTACAAATCTTGGCAAGAGCGGCTCTATTCGGGCTGCCATCGGCCGTTTGAGTGGCGATTATGCAGTTATTCAGGATGCGGACTTGGAATATCATCCTGACCAGTTGCCCCTACTGCTAAAGAGAGCTCAAAATGAGTCTGCAGTAGCTGTACTGGGTTCCCGTGTCCTCCGAGGTCGGCCACAGTACATCTATTACCATGCGTTTCTAGGTGTGCGTATGTTGACAGCGATGACCAACTTGCTTTACGGAAGTAGGCTGACCGATGTGGCAACTGCCATAAAAATGGTACGTACTGATGTGCTGAAATCTCTCAATTTGGTGGGCGATAGTTTCGATTTAGATTTTGAATTGGTGAATAAATTGCTTCTAGCTGGGCATACTGTGTACGAAGTACCGCTGCAGTACCATCCGCGTTCCTATTCGCAAGGGAAGAAGATACGGGCTGTCGATGGTGCGAGAGCGATTTGGGTCATACTACGTGATCGGATGGGGTGGTCACGAGTTTTCAAGGACTGATGAATTAACGTGCGTATTGTTTTTGCTGGTTCGATTGCATATGATTATTTGATGACATTTCCGGGTTATTTCAAGGATCACATCCTTCCTGAAAAACTAGAATCACTCAGTCTTAGTTTTCTCACTGATAGCATGGCTCGCCACCGGGGTGGCACTGCGCCGAACATTGCTTATAATTACGCCTTGCTTGGTGGAAAGGGGATGGTACTAGGTACAGTCGGAGAGGATTTCAGCGAGTATCGTTCTTGGTTGGACAGCGCTGGGATTGACACCGCAGGTATTGTAGAAATTCCAGACGAATTCACCGCGTCGTTTTTCGCAAACACAGACCGCAGCAATGCTCAGATTGCGTCATTTTACCCAGGCGCCATGGCTCACTCTTCTCAACTTCAGCTTGCTGACCTTGCGTTCAAGCCGGATTTAGTGGTTGTTTCCCCTGACGACCCTGAAGCTATGCGGGCGCGGGTGACCGAATGTCAGCGCTTGGATATACCTTATTTCTATGATCCGAGTCAGCAGATTGTGCGCTTAGACCTTGAGGACTTGTACGCGGGGATTACAGGGGCACACATGGTTGTGGTAAACGAGTATGAATTTGGTCTGATAAATGACAAGCTTGGGCTGGATGAAGATGAAATCATGGATTACGTGACGATACTTGGCATTACACGGGGTGAACATGGTGCTACGATGCTTTCGCAAGAATCTCGTTACGATGTTCCCTCTGTAACGCCAGATGAATTACAGGATCCCACCGGTGTCGGGGATGCATTTCGCGGTGGATTATTGCGGGGCATTGCCCTTGAACTGTCCTTGGAGGTGTGTAGTCTAATGGGTGCCTTGGCGGCCACTTACTGCCTGGAGCACGTGGGAAGTCAGAATCACCATTATACTCGGCCGAGTTTTGCAGCGCGGTTTCGGACTCATTTTGATGACGATGGTGCGCTAGACGCAATACTCTAGAGGAACTTTAAAAACTAACTTGGAGACTCTCGCCCATTTGTCATGAGAAAATCCAAAACCCAACAAATGCAAAGGAGATTTATGTGATGGAATTCAGTATAAAGAATGCGGACCTTTCAACGTCGGGGAGGCAACGCATCGATTGGGCCGAGCAGGAAATGCCGGTCCTTCGACAGATAAGGCAGCGCTTCGAAAAGGAGCGCCCACTTCACGGCGTGAAGATAGCTGCATGCTTACATGTTACGACTGAGACAGCGAATCTGATGCGTACACTACAGGGAGGCGGTGCGGAAGTTGTCATTTGTGCATCCAATCCTCTTTCCACTCAGGATGATGTGGCTGCTTCGCTTGTGGTTCATGATGAGATTCCAGTATATGCGATAAAAGGCGAGGACAACGAGACTTATTACAACCACATAAATGCTGCTCTTGACCATAGACCTCAGATAACTATGGATGATGGCGCTGACCTCGTAAGCACGTTGCACAAAGAACGCCTGGAACAGATGGGTGACATCTTGGGCGGTACTGAGGAAACCACCACAGGTGTGATTCGTCTGAAAGCTATGGCTAAGGATGGTGCTCTAAAGTTTCCGGTTATGGCTGTCAATGACGCGATGACAAAGCACTTCTTCGATAATCGTTATGGAACTGGTCAGAGTACTCTTGACGGCATTGTGCGCGCCACTAACATATTGTTAGCCGGAAAGACTTTTGTTGTTTGCGGATATGGATGGTGTGGCAAGGGATTGGCGAAGCGTGCTGCTGGAATGGGCGCAAACGTTATTGTTACTGAGGTTGATGCCCTTGCTGCGTTAGAGGCAGTGATGGATGGATTTCGGGTGCTTCCGCTGATGCAAGCGGCCCCGCTAGGGGATTTTTTCTGTACTGTGACAGGTGACAAACACGTGATTGATAAGTCACACTTTGAAGCGATGAAGAACGGTGCAATCATTTGCAATTCCGGTCATTTCAACGTGGAAATCAATATACCCTCCCTAGAGGATTTGTCAGGTGGCAATGTTCGTTCCGTGCGCGAGTTTGTGGAAGAGTACACGCTTGCCGATGGTCGAAAAATTAACTTACTAGGACAGGGGCGATTGATCAATTTAGCCGCGGCTGAGGGGCATCCGGCAAGTGTTATGGACATGAGCTTTGCAAACCAGGCTCTAAGTGCTCAGTATATTCTAGAGCACAGCACGGAGTTGGGAAATGAAGTCTATGTTGTGCCAGATGAGATTGACAGGAGAATTGCTCGCCTCAAACTTGATGCCATTGGAGTGGAAATTGACACGCTCACTTCCGAACAGGAGAGGTACCTCAATTCTTGGGATGAAGGCACCTAGGTAGGTGGTTATCCGCCGTCCGATTTGCTATTCAGGAACAGGCTTGGGACCATCAGCGACCACAGTGATTTTTATGAACAACTTGTGGCCAAAGAGGATTCCATCGGGGTCGTAGAGATTCCAAAAACCTTGGTACTCTCCGGGAGTTTCAGGCGCTGTCATTTCAATTTCTACGACAGCGTTTGTCTCTGGCTTTGCCGGGTAGAGTGCATGCTGTAGGCGTTCAGTCATTGCATGCCCTTCTTCAAAAACTACGTAGTACCCCGGTCCCCATGAGCAACTGCCCGTGTTTCGTATCTGCCAGGATTTGCGCAGCCGTTTTCCGGGAGAAACTTGAGTAAAATCAGGGATAGTAAGGTCGGCGATGAATGCTGCGTTGTTTTCGCAATACTCTTCTGTTGGTGGCGGTGGAGTAGGAGTGGTTGTGGGTGAGATTGGTGCGGGAGCTGATCTTGTGCTGGGGAGTTCAACTGGAGTGGCACTGACCTTATTCTCTGCTCCTTGACACCCACAAAGAATCAGTGCTGATAGGCACAGGATTGATAGTATTTTCCAGGTCATTTTAGCTACCTTAGTCCAATGAATGAGCACAAAGTTCAACTGCTGTTTTCGGTTGACTCCATTGACTCTCGCAAACCGGTCTGGCATAATGGTGCTCAGGCTCGTTGTTGGGACCGTTCATTATTGTAGGTGTAGTAAGGCTATTTTTCATAATAGGAGGTGGTGCCCATATGATTAGTCACTGTATAACCTGCGCCGGGGTGCCCCTCTGTATCATTTAGATACAAACCTCGGCGTGGCAATGGGCCGCCGTGAAAACGGCGGCCCATTGTTTTTTGTCTACTCGTCTCCGAATGCAATTCCCATTCCACGGGCTGTGGCAACGATATCACCTTTTGGGTCTACCAGTTTTGGTGTTGCTGCGAGCGCCTCATCTAGAGTTATGGTGCCAATAGTACGTCCACGCAGATTGACCATTACGCCGTGTTTGTCCGCGGCTGCGATACGAACCGCCGCAGCTCCATAACGAGTTGCTAACCAGCGATCGAATGGCGTGGGGGTACCTCCTCTTTGTAGGTGCCCGAGCACAGTACAGCGTGATTCTACGTTAGATTGCTCATAGATTTGATCCGCTATTTGCTGAGCAATGCCGCCTAGACGCGGTATGTGTAATCCGTGAGCTGGGATCTTAAATAGTTGTTGGCCGCCTTTTGGACGGGCACCCTCAGCAACTGCTATGATGCTAAAGTGTCTTCCTTGGCGTGCTCTCGCTTGACATCTCTTTATGATTGGCTGCAAATCGAATGGAATTTCTGGAATGAGGATGACATCGGCTCCTCCTGATATGCCGGCGGACAGTGTGATCCAGCCTGCATCGCGTCCCATGAGCTCTAAAACCATCACGCGGTGATGACTCTCGGCAGTAGTGTGAAGTTTGTCGATAGCTTCAGTTGCTGTTCGCATGGCGGTGGAGAATCCAAAGGTCTGGTCAGTGCCTCCCATGTCGTTGTCAATTGTTTTTGGAACGCCGATAATTGGCGCGCCCCGGTCCCACAATTCGTTGCTAATTCGTCGCGGGCCGTCCCCGCCCCCTACG
>JAKUPR010000058.1 GCA_022450585.1 Anaerolineales bacterium
TGGACACTGGCTCACTTCTGGCAGCCTGTAACGCAAAATTCTTGTCTCTTGCTGGCGGGAGCTATCTAGATGCAAAAACTGGCATTCCAGGTTCGGTAACCGCGGCTGACAATGACGAGTGGGATCGTATGATTGAAAATACGCACAGGGCCGCAGAGCTTACTAGAGTTGAATTTGGTATCATGCTTCTGTTCCACCCGCATGCTTATGGATTTATCGAGACTGAGAGTCAGATTAACAGATTTCTAAGTTTGACTGATGCAGGGAGTATTGGGCTATGCCTCGATACGGGGCACTATGGGTATAGAGGTGGTGATCCTGTGCGTTTGATGCGTAGGTATCACTCGCGTATCCCACACCTACACATAAAGAACTTTGATGAGGAAATACGCGAAAAGGTTCAGTCCGAAGGGGTCCCGCATTCATCTGCTGTGCAATTAGGTGCCTTTTGCGAGTTGGCGCATGGAGGTGTGGATTTTGTATCTTTGCTGGCTGTGCTAAGAGATATTGAATATAGTGGATGGGTAATTGTTGAGCAGGATATGTATCCTGCACCCTTTGACAAACCTTTCCCAATAGCGAAGCGAAATCGACATTTTATGTCTGAAGTCGGCTATGGTTAGTATGATTGCCATTGGGTGCTTTGCGAATGCTACTTATGTGATCACTGGCAATAATTGAATTACTTTTGTATGATTGTGTTATTAAAATAGTTTGGCTGTGTAAAATCTGAAAGGCGAGAGGAGTGAACCGTGAAACTTGGTCTATTTATGATGCCCGTCCATCCTCCTGAAAAGGATCGTACGCAATGTTTTGAAGAAGACATAGAGTTGGTTGTACGTGCAGATGAACTGGGATTTACTGAGGCTTGGATTGGGCAGCATTGTACGTTAGCGTGGGAACCAATACCTTCTAATGATGTATTTGTTGCTAACGTCCTACCGCGTACCAAGAACATTCGTCTTGGTTCAGGTGTTACTTTGATACCTCACCATCATCCTGCTAATGTAGCCCTACGACTAGCATTGCTCGATCATTTGTCTCGTGGAAGGATTAACTGTGCATTTGGACAAAGTGGTGTTCCAACAGACTGGGAACTATTCGATTTACCGGACCCGAAAACTCAGGGCCTTATGACACTAGAGGGCATTGATATGGTGCTGAAGTTGTGGGAATCCGAGGCCCCCTTTGATATAAAAGGAGACTATTGGCATATTAAGGTTGATGGTACCAATCCTGAACTGGGTATTGGGACTATGCTAAAACCTTACCAGAGACCGCATCCTCCGATAGCGATGAGTATTGTTAAGGGAGATTCTATGGCTGCTCGCATGGCTGGCGAACGTGGATATATTCCTATAAGCACCAACTTGGTAGCAGGTAATACTGTCAAGGAGCACTGGAACACGTATTGCGCTGGTGCCGAGGGGGCTGGTGGCTCTCCGCCTGATCGTAGTGTTTGGCGCGTGGCCCGGAGCATTTTCATTGGCGATTCTACTGAGGAGGCTTGGGAGTATGCACTCAACAGCCCTTTTGCTGATTCATTTACTTATCTTCTAGCCCTACTGCGATCAGCGGATATGCTTCATTTGGTCAAGCGAGATCCTGACATGCCAGATTCTGATGCTGACACTGAATACCTACTGCGTGAGTCGTGTATCGTTGGTGATAAGGATGAGTGCATACGTCAGATCAGCAACTTGTGGGAAGAAACTGGTGGATTTGGTACGTTGCTGATGGTCGCACATGATATGGACGACAAAGCTAAATGGATGCAGTCTATGGAATGGCTGGCTAATGACATTGGACCCTCTTTCCCGGAACTATGAACGGTAAAATAAGTTGGTCATAGGCATAATTATGTCAAACACACCGTCAAAGTTAGTCGCAGCAGATTTGTGGGGCTATTATTTGAGCACTTGGCAGCATGATGATCTAATCTATATTTCGAGCGAATCTTGGGAGAGACCTTAGATAATGACGTTTGATTCGAAGCTCCAGCGCAAGATAATGGGGTGTTTCGCGACCGGTGTCACTCTAGTGACGACACGGTCCGGCGATGACATATGGGGTATGACGGCGAATGCGGTCATGTCACTTTCTCTAGACCCACCTTTAATATTGATAGCTGTAGATCGCAGAAATGCTATCCAGAAGTATCTGCGTGATGGCCAGTGCTTTGCAGTTAACATGTTGCGGGTTGAGCATGAGGCCATCTCGAATGCATTTGCCACCCCGGGCCCTAAGGATTTCTCACAAATCTCGCTCACAGTCGGGGAAACTGGGGCACCGATCCTAGCTGATGCGATGGCATACATAGATTGTCGATTGGAACATACTCTGAGTGGAGGAGACCACGATATCTTCATTGGCAGAGCAGTGGGAGGTTCCGTAAACGAGGGTAGTCCGCTAATATTTTTCAAGGGTAAGTACTGCGGACTGTTTGATGAGACAGGAGTTGATAGATTGCCCGCTGACTCCTAAACACTTGAGGACACATATAATGACTAAGGTTAATTTAAAATGGTTTTTAGGTGGGATTGTTTTAACGTCGGCTAATTTTGGGAGGTGATACTTGCTAAAGAATTTGACTAAGGCGAAGTTGCAGGCGGGTGAGACTGTATTTGGGTGCTTTGTGCGATATCCGAGCGGTAGTTTTGTGGAAGTGCTCGGATATCAGGGTTGGGATTTTCTTGTGTTTGATGGCGAGCATGGAACTATTACGCCGGAGGACTGTGAAAACATGGTACGTGCTGCTGAACTGCGGGGTGTGACCCCGATAGTGCGTGTTACGACTAATCAGGCACCGACAATATTGCGCTTTATGGACACGGGTGCTCAGGGAATACAGGTGCCGTGGGTTAACTCGGCAGATGAAGCAGAGGCTGCTGTGCGTGCAATTAAATATCATCCACGCGGCAACCGTGGTTTAGCTGGTGTGCGCGCTGCAGATTATGCGCAAGTGGCCCCGTTGGCGGATTATGTCAAACAAGCTAACGAAGAGACTCTGGTTGTTCTGCAGGTTGAGACTGCGGAGGCCGTGGACCAACTGCCTGATATGATAAATACCGATAGTTTAGACGTTGTTTTCATCGGTCCTACGGATCTCTCGCACTCTTTTGGTGTACCTGGCGAGCCCGAACATCCTGCAGTACAGGATGCTATTGAACGAATTGTGGAAATTGTTGGGTCTTCACAGGCTGTACTAGGGACAATGGCGTTGACGCAAGAGGCGACAAAACTTTGGCTTGACCGGGGAGCCCGTTATATTACAGTGACGTCAGAATCTTTGCTCCGTAGTGCTTCTCACGAGTACCTCCTTAAGGTGCGAGAAGGATGATGTAGCAGGATTAGTGCGAGTAATTATTACATCTGATTGATATAACTCTGCTGATCTCTAGAGGTGACTGATAGTCTATATAAGTGTTCCTGTGTCCGTATCGCTCTGGTATTGGGCATTTGTTTATAGACTTCGGTTATCATCTTTGAAGCAACCCTCTTGTCAAAGTCGGGTATGTCACATGGAATTGGGTGTACGGGGCATAGCAGATTTGCATCTGTGTTTGCCCGCCAGACTGTCGCCCAACCTATAAACTAGATAAGGAGAAAACAAATGGAGCATCGAAATCGGGTCAAGCAAAAGATTTCAGCAGGGAACGTCGCAACGATAGTTGGGGGTCACTCTCTTACTAGTGCCACAATTGATTTTCTGGGACCGTTGGATTTTGATGGCTATTGGCTTGAAGGAGAGCATGGATCCGTAGCATGGGATGAGATAGGGGACATGTCGCGGGCATGTGACCTATGGGGAAAAACGTCGGTAATGCGGGTTCAGGCCAATGAATTTGGACGTATTACACGTACGCTTGATAATGGTGCGAGCGGGATTGTAGTTCCACATGTGAATACTAGGTCCCAAGCGCAAAGTGTGGTGGAAGCGGCACGCTTTGCACCTGTTGGACAACGCGGATTCTACGATGGCCGACGTTCATACGGAGTATCAGATTTTTATGGGAGTGCGAATGATGACACTTTAGTGGTTGTTCTTATCGAGGAAGTGCAAGCAATCGAGAATCTGTCAGAAATCCTAAAGGTAGATGGTATTGATGTGTTTTTCGTGGCACCAGGCGATTTGTCTCAGTCTATGGGTTTTGTTGGTCAGATGCATCATCCAGAAGTTCAATCTGTGGTCGACTCAGCGTTGCGCCAGATAGTGTCGGAAGGGCATAATGCAGGGACCCTTGGATTTGAAGACACTCTTGAGCATTACATAGGAATGGGTGTTCGTATGTTCCTCGTAACGTATGACCGCTGGCTATTTGATGGTGCTGAAAGATGTATTAAGCAAGTAAAGTCTCTGGATGCGAGCAGCACGGTAAAGTGAACCAAACCTGTTAGTGCCTAAATCGATCCAGAGTCAAGAAGTCGACTACGTAGTTCTTCTACTGATGGGATGTTACTCTAACGCAAAGGGATGAATTAAATTGTTGGCGTTGTTCATCTGATTGTCAAAGTGATGATACTCTTGCATTGGTGGGGAGCATGTGGCAACAATGAGGAGGTGGAACAAAATTTCAGCAATTGTCAATTATGAGGAATTGACGCCGACTGAATTCAGAGCGCGGTTGGCTGATGCTCCTATCGCTTACTTGCCTTTGGGAACGTTAGAATGGCATGGTGAACACCTCCCGCTTGGTTCGGATGGGATTCAATCACGCGGTTTCTTTGTCGAGTTGGCGCATCAGGTGGGTGGCATTGTTGTGCCGATGCTGTTCCTGGGACCGGATTCATCAATAAGTCTCACCGGTGACGAATTCTACGGCATGGATTTAATTAGCTTTCGTGATGAAAAACCTGAGCAGCTGCCAGGAAGTGCGTACTGGGTATCCGATGATTTATTTGAGCATATTCTTAGTGCAACCCTAAAGCAATTGAGTCGTGCAGGATTCCGAATTGTTGTAGCTCACGGCCACGGTCCTTCTACAACTATCTTCCAGAAACACATTGTGTACTGGGAGCAGTTGTATGGGTTGGAATTGTTTGTTTGCTGGCGTCAGGACGAGAGCGACGGATTAGGCATCATGACTGATCACGCTGCAGCAAATGAGACTTCGCTTGTGATGGCACTGCGGCCAGACCTAGTACACATGGAGAATATTAGCAGTGCCACTGATGACTGGCCACTTGGCATTATGGGCGATGATCCGCGTATTCATGCGAGCGCTGAAAATGGGCGCATTGCTATCGACATGCAATCAGAGCGAATGAGGGAGTTACTGACAGAGGCCTTGGAACGGACGCGCGGCTAGTAGTGCTGGTATATGGGTCATCTGAGAAGGCTAGAATATATACCCACTTCTTGTTGCCTGACAATTACTAGGGGAGAAAGATCATGAACGACAAACCGGATATGAAGTATTTTGGGGGTGGGTGGGAGCGTGTACAACCTTCAGATGATAGGATTGAAAGTAAGATTATTGATATTCATTGCCATATTTTCAAGAGATTCGGTACTGGTTCTGATGAGGAATACGCGCGTCGCTCTCTGATGTTCTGGCAATACCACACGCGGGACTTTACTACTTTCTGGCGCAAGGAAGATGGTAAGCGAGTAGAGGAGATGTTGTTGGACTACCCATCTGATGACATCTATGCAATGCCGGACGTGCAATTTCGAATGGGAAAATATGGTCAGGGTGAGGTGACAATAGATGGGGTAGACTATTATGTGCAGTTCTACCCGCCCGGATTGGAGAATCTCGACGCGATACCTAGACGAATGATAGCTGAGATGGACATTGCTGAAGTAGACATTGGTGTTCTACAAAGTGACCATGTTTACGGCGATGTGAATGCGTATTACGGAGAGGCAAGGCGTGCGCATCCAGGACGCTTTGTGGGTTTGGCCCAAGTTCATGAGTGGGAAGAAGATCAAACAGCAGAGGCTAAGCGTTTGGAGAAGGCAGTAATAGAGCATGGAAACAGAGGTCTGTACTTTAGTGTTGAGCCGCTTAGCCTTAATCATTACTTGGATCACATCGATGATTCCAAGTTTGATCCGCTCTGGAACAAGGTGCGACAGCTTGAGATTCCTATTTTCTGGTACTTGGATGCTCGCAAACAGGATCGTGTGGCCGGATTCATGGAACGTGTTGCTGAACTTGACCGTTGGAGTAGCGCCAATCCTGATATCCCTTCAGTGATAACCCATGGTATTGTGCCGGCGGCAATTATTCACGAAATTGGTATTCCCGACAGTGTGTTGGATATTTTGAAACGTCCCAACGTGTACGCCGAAGTACTTATGCCAGCCAAGTGGCCTGCATATGAATATCCCTACGTGGAGGGACAGGAGATGTTAAAAGCTCTGTGCGATGATATAGGCGTTGAAAAACTCATGTACGGTTCTGATATGCCTTTCAGTGGAGCTTTCTGGTGCACATATCGCCAGAGTGTGGACTTCATTCGTGTACACTGTGATTTTCTATCTGTGGATGAAAAAGCGTTGGTTCTGGGAGGCAATGCGGCACGTTTGCTGGATCTGTCTACGTAAAAGTACGTGTGATTTCGATGGTGTTTGTGAGATTGTAAGGATGACTTGAATCTCGTTTGCAAACATATCTTTCACGAACAGAAACTAATCTAGCGCTGTTTGCCCTTACCCTTAGATAGAGACAACTGTAGTCGTAAAATCCAGCCTCAAAGCGTTTTCCTCATGGCATGGCAGGTACTTTCTACTAGGAAGTTCGGACTGCGGTACCTACGCGATGTTTTAGGACTATCAGCCGCCAAATATTTTCAAATGGTCCGCTAGAACCTTTTGCCCGCCAATCTCTATTAAATCTCCGTCCTCAGCTGTGCACAATAACTGAACGCCCTTTGCATTCTTATCGATCCATTCGGCTGCTTGCTCGAGAGGTCCAAATGCGTCCACTGCGATTGCCACAGCTTTGCCGTTCTCACGTGCAGTATCCAAAACCTTAGAAACAGCAGAACGAAATTTTGGGTGATCCCATTGTTTGAAAATTCCAAGACTTAGCGAAAGATCCGATGGTCCTATAAACATGGCATCAAGACCGTCTATCTTCGCAACTGCGTCCAGCTCATCCAGTATGCTCGCAACCTCCACTTGGACTATCACGAAGACATCGTCGTTGGCTGTCTCGTAGTATTCAGCAGCGTCTGCATAATAATTTGTGACTACAGTTGGTCCCCAACCGCGCACGCCTTGCGGCGGATATTTGCATCCTGCTACGGCGCGTTGAGCTTCTGTCTCTGATCCTACGTAAGGAACGAGTATTCCCCGCGCCCCAAGATCTAATGATATTTTCATGAGGTCTGGTCTGTTGTCCTGCACTCGCACGAAGGGAAGGGTGCCAGAGTCACGATACATCCACAATACGTGCTTTAGACTTTCAACATTGTAGGGAGTGTGTTCCTGGTCGATGATGGCCCAGTCGAATCCTACTCTCGACAGTTTCACTGCCATGGCGGAGTCGTAAGACGTTCCCCATGCCCCTACACTGATTTCTCCGGCTTTTAACTTTGCTTTTAATTCTCTACCGTTCTCCATGTGTAACCTCCAAGTTCATAGAATTATTGTATGGTGATCTGAATTCAATCTGAGCAATTGTGGCGATACTCGCAGTCTCCACGGGTAGTTATGATGCCTGATGTGAGCTACTTCCACGTTGCATAGACTTGGCCTAAGCAGTAGTTCGCAAAACAATCGGTTGTAGAAATTCTATACTCTTGATTATGCCCTCGCGGGCACCCATTACTTCATCTTCGTGTTCGATACTCAACGAGCCATCGTAGCCATTTAGCCGTAGAATGCTGACGAAGTCACACCACCAACGTACACCGTGCCCATATCCTAGCGTGCGGTATTCCCAGGCTCGTACTCCAGGGTTACCAACAAAGGGTCGTGGATCCAAACCACCTGTGTACTCCATCTTCTGAGGATCAAGACGAGTGTCTTTTGCATGTACGTGAAAGACAAAATCTTTGCCGAGTGATGCAATCACTACCAGTGGCTCCATACCTTGGTAGAAAAGGTGGCTTGGGTCAAAATTTGCCCCGATGTTTTTCCCGGCCACCTCACGAAGACGCAGCATTGTCCGCGTGTTGTACACTACACATCCCGGGTGCATTTCAATGGCCACTTTGACACCATGCTCATTAGCGAAGTGACCAGCTCGTTCCCAGAATGGAGTGACAACCTCGTCCCATTGCCATTCTAGCAATTCAACGAAAGCTTCTTGATGAGGATTTACGACCCAGTTCGGAGTAGTGCCACCGTCTTTGTCTCCGGGACAACCGCTCATGGCTACTACCACATCAATTCCCAGCTTGTTTGCGGCCTCAATAGTCTTAAAGAAATCCTCTTCGTGGTTTTTCCTGCGCGCAGGGTGGGGGTCTAGTGGGTTTCCGTTACAATTCAGAGCGCTTAGATTCAATCCGCGACTCTCTATAGCGCCTAAAAATTCAG
>JAKUPR010000059.1 GCA_022450585.1 Anaerolineales bacterium
CAGAAGATATGGAAGAAATAGTGGATTTGCAGATGCAGGAAATCACACAGCGTCTAGACGAACATGACCTGTCAGTAGAGCTGCTGCCCCCAGCGCGCGAATGGTTAGCAAAGCAAGGATACGACCCAGCCTTTGGTGCCAGGCCCCTAAAACGAGCACTGCAAAAACATCTCGAATCACCACTCTCAGTGAGATTGCTGCGAGGAGATTTTAATCCTGGTGACAAAATACGTGTTGACGCTAACGACGAAACGGGTTTAGAGTTTATTTTGGAACCATCACCAGACGTAGCGGACAAAGATTCTAATCTAGTAACGGCAGAGCAGACTGTGGACACTCCATCAAGCACTGGATAACTGCGCCTAGCCATACCCATCACCGAGAAAAGGTGCTGTTAATGTGAATTTTATAGAGCTTGCCGAGTGCCATAGGCATACTCTAGTTAACACCCCGCAATGCACAAGGTGTCCATGACAGCTGTATAGGAAACGTTACCAAGCAAAAACAACTCTAACCCAACTCTATCTTGGAACCTTCAGATGTTTTCACCACTTGTATCCGAGTCGGGAAAGCTTCCTTGAGTTCCTCGATATGCGTAATCACTAACACACGCCTAAAATCATCTTGAATGGCGCTGATAGCCTCTAGCAAACGTTCGCGACCAGACGCATCTTGTGTGCCAAAGCCTTCGTCAATCACTACCGTCTGCAGCTGAGCACCAGCCCGGCGTGAAAGCAGCTTGCTAAGAGCAATGCGAATGGCGAAATTTACCCTAAAAGCTTCTCCACCACTATATAGCTCATAATTGCGCGTTCCCAACTCATCAGCTATTTTAATATCAAGAGTTTCTCGAAGTACACCCGATTTTAACTCGCGCTGAGTATCAAAACGGACAGTCATACTGCCACCCGTCATTCTTCCCAACAGCCGGTTTGCGGTCTCTTCAACTTCCGGTACAGCTGCTTCGATAATCATAGCAGGTACGCCCTGCTTACCAAAGGCCAACTGCAATTCGTCGTGAATACTAATGCGTTCAACCAATATTTCTAACTTGGAGGCACGATCGTCTCGTCGCTCGGACAGCCCATCCAGAGCAGCCAGTTTCTGGCGTGCGCTTGCTGCACGCTCAATAGCCACGCGATGCTCGGAACGCAATGTCTCTAGATTGTGCTGGCGCCCATCTGCCAACCGAAGCTGTGACTCATATGTACGTGCTTCAACTTCTAAATTATGCAATTGCGTACGGTCTTGAGATAGAGTATCCTGCCAACGCTGCTGCCGCTTTTGCAATCCATCCAGTGCCTGGTTAGCATCAACTGCACTAGACATCGCACCGCTTAGCTCGGTAAGTTTGCGCTGCAAACCAACTTTCTTCTTCAAGTCTTTTTCCAGTTCTGCTAAGCTATCATCGAGAGTTTTGACATGCGCGACAACTTCATGGTGGTGCTTGCGCTGTTCGCTGTAATAACCACGGAGAGAGTCCAGATCATTCTGTAAATCTTGTATTAGCTGCACCCTCGCAGTCTCCTCCAAAGCATTACCGCATGTCGGACAGATAGGATCTATCGCAGTCTCGAGCACGCCAATCCGTTGCTTTATAGGTTCAGCCTGAGCAATTAAAGTTTGGCTCTCACCCTGCAACCTCGCAGCTTTCTCTGCAGCAACAGCACGCTCATCGGCGAAACGCTTGCGATCTGCTTCGCGCTCTTCAATCTTTTCTAATTCAGACTGAGTCCGAACATGCATAGTCAACAGTGCCTCATTATCGCCTTTGGTCCTGATTGCCGCCAATTCCCCTTCCACTTCTTCAAGCTCTTTTTCACCTTGTTTTAATCGTTCTCCCAAATCAGATATGCTACGACGCGAATGTTGCAATGAGTGTCTGGCCTGTTCGACGTCAGACATATCCTTCTCCGCTGCTCGTAACCTTTCCAATACCTGCTGAAGAGCAGATTCGCCCTCGGAGAGTTCCTGGCTGTACTCATCACGACGCTCAAGTTCAGAATTTATTGAAACAATTTCTTGTTCCAGAACCCCTACCTCTGCAGTTATAGCAACTGTCCGTTCACGTACGCGCTGCTCAAAGAGTGTCCATTTTTCAAGCCCAAGAATGCTCGATAGTACTGCCTTACGCTCACCTGCAGATTTGACAGTAAATTCGTCCGCACGACCCTGAGCTATAAAGGCAGAGTTAATGAAAGTGTCATAATCGATATGCAATAGTTCGTCGATCTTACGCTGTGTCTGTCGAATCGTTGCTTCAGATAATCCACGCCAACTTTGCGTGTCCAAATCGTACAGCTTCAATGCCAACATACTCTGACCACGCTTGCCACTTTTTCTCTGCCGCATCACCTGATAAAGCTGACCGGAAAGTTCAAACGTGAAGGCTACACGCATTTCACTTTCTCCGAAGTGAATAAGCTCATCATCGCTGCGCTTGCCATCCCGCGCACGAGCCCACAAAGCCCAAACCATAGCCTCCAGAAGAGCAGATTTTCCGGCGCCATTGTCGCCGGAAAGACAGGCCACATGAATGCCACTAAAATCAAGAGGGTCAGGATTTCTATACGGCATGAAATTGGTGATTTCTAGTTTCGTAGGAATCATGTATATGCCCGCAAGAGGGAAACCAATAGTCTAGTTTTCGGCACCATCAAAGATGCTCCTAGCAACGGATAAAAGCAACTTAATACGATCTTGGTCATAGCCCTTGTCTTCAAAATAGTGCTCCAGTAATTCAAAATGCGTTAGCGTCTCAGCCGATATTCCACGAATGCGCGTGCGCGCC
The DNA here is from genome assembly GCA_022450585.1 of Anaerolineales bacterium. Lineage (GTDB taxonomy): Bacteria > Chloroflexota > Anaerolineae > Anaerolineales > UBA11657 > CAJWGI01. The sequence continues at coordinate 2,792 of JAKUPR010000059.1, forward strand.
TCATTATCTACCTCACGCACTACGCTATGGCTGTAAGCTGAGGCCAGGGCAGAAGTAATCTCCGAATCTCTCAGAGATGCGGATTGTCGTGATTTCAACTGCAACACTATTCGTACCACCTTCCCTCCAATATCACGTTTCTTAATTGTGCTTACCACTAACGCGGTTGGATCGTCGAAATCACGTGCATCCACGCGAATGGTCAGGAAAGAACGTGCGTCCACCGGCACGAAGTTCCATTCAGTCTCCCCACGCGCAAGCTTCACCCAGCAAAAACCTTTCTGCTCCTTCTCCTCTCCAAAATCGATGCGCTCCAAGCTTCCAGAATAGACCACACTGGGATACCCACCAGAATTCACATCTTGGTGTTTGTGTATATGTCCCAAAGCAACATAATCCCACGCCGATTTCGACAAAGTCGATTTATACACAGCCACATCACGCCCAAGCATTACACTACGTTCAGAACCTAACTTAGCCTCTGCTACAGAGAAATGTCCGCTTAAAACACGGGGCATGTCATGTTGATTGGCACGGTGAGCCAAATCCTGCACGAGCGTATCCACCGCCACCAGTAGAGCCTGATCAAGATCCTCCACCGAATTACCCTTATATTGATCATGAGTTAGCAAACGGTTACGCATCGGATACGGCATCCAGGCCAAGTAGAAAGGCCCACGGGCCGTTTCAATCACTTGGCCATCCGGCTGACCACCTACAATTACATTATGCACGTCAAGGGCACTGAAGATATCTATACTGGTAGCTTTTGAGGCCATACCGGGCAAATCGTGGTTACCAACTAGCAAGAGGACAGGCATATTGTCGGCAAGACGCTTCAACCGCGCAGCGAATTCACGTTGCTGTGTTGGGTCAGGATCACGCGTTTTGATGGCATCCCCAGCAAAGATTGCAGCATCTGCCTGATTCTCCAAAGCATAATCGATTACTGAGTCCATGCGATCCAAGAAATCACGCACGCGTGATGATGTACCCGTGACCGTGTCAACACGACCATAGTTCTCCGTACCAACATGCAGGTCAGCAAAATGAAGCAAACGTATAGGATCAGACATGAATTCTCAAAAGGGAAGCCCACCGCCCTCATGCATTAATCGTCTTGGTCAGCTTCAAAGCCCCACTTACCAGAAATCAAATAGAGTGGGCGCCTCTTAACTTCGTTATATATTCTCCCCAAGTATTCGCCGACGATTCCTAGGCAAATCAACTGCACTCCACCTAGCAACAGTACACTTACCAGAGTCGTAGCCTGCCCAAAAAACTCACGACCTCCAGAGAAACGAAGCGCCACAATAGCCGGCACGCCGAGAATCGCAATCCCGGCAAAAACAAAACCTAAGGTCATGGCAAGCTGCAGTGGCACATGCGAAAAACTGGTAATGCCATCCGTTGCGAAACGCAACATGCTTCGCAACGGATACTTGCTGCGACCAGCGAACCGCGCCTGCCGTACATATTGCACCTCGGTACGCTTAAATCCCACCCAGACTGACAAACCTCGCATAAACCGATGATGTTCTCGTACCTTGCAGAGTGCGTCGACCACTTTACGATCCATAAGACGAAAATCGCCGCTATCTTTAGGGATTTGCAAATCTGTCAGACGATCAATCAATCTGTAAAAAAGTGCGGCAGTGACTCGCTTGAACCAACTCTCACCTGTGCGCCCAGACCGCACTGCCAGAACTATTTGAGCTCCAAGCTTCCACTCTGCCACCAAATCAGGGATAACCTCTGGAGGATCCTGCAAATCCGCATCGGTAACGACCACGGCATCACCACGAGCAAAGTCTATGCCCGCCGTGATCGCCACCTGATGCCCGAAATTACGTGAAAAACTCAGCACGCGGACACTCGAATCCCTAGCCTGAAGATCACGCATTAAGGCTAAGGAACCATCGGAGCTACCATCATCGACCAGAATCAACTCCACATCTCCATCTAAACGACCTATTACCTCACTAATGCGCCGGTAAAACTCTGGCAGTGATTCTGACTCGTTATATACCGGCGCCACGATTGAATATTTTGGAGAATTCATCATTTATATTCTTGATTTATATTCTTGCTGTACATCAGAAGTAGTAATGAGTATAACCGAAAAACGAGGCTCCAACAAAATAGCAATAATGTTGATACAAACTCTATTTTGCTCTAATGTTCCTCCAATGTGGATGACATAATATTAGATTATCCGCACACAAAAAAATGACGGTGCGACAATCTAATCAATGGCTGGAGGCGGGAACATGTCAAAAATAATTGGGATTGACCTTGGAACGACAAATTCGGTGGTAGCCGTGATGGAAGGTGGAGAACCGACTGTAATCAGCACCAGCGAGGGCAATCGCACGATGCCCTCAATCGTGGCGTTTAATAAGAACGGAGAACGTCTTGTGGGGCAGACCGCCAAACGACAAGCGGTAACTAATCCCCAGAATACAGTATATTCTATCAAGCGTTTCATGGGTCGACGAGCAGATGAGGTAACTACCGAGAGCGGCATGGTACCTTATGAGGTAGTAGCCGGACCTAAGGAAGACGCTCGAGTAAAAATTCCTCAAACCGGAAAAGCATACACGCCTCAGGAAATCTCGGCCATGATTCTCGGCAAACTCAAATCAGATGCCGAGGCATATCTGGGTACTCCAGTAACTAGGGCGGTTATCACTGTACCGGCTTATTTCAGCGACAGCCAGAGGCAGGCCACTAAAGATGCGGGCAAAATAGCCGGTCTTGAAGTAATGCGGATCATCAACGAACCTACTGCTGCGGCCCTAGCTTACGGACTCGAATCGCACGCGAACGAGAGGATTCTTGTATTTGATCTAGGCGGGGGAACATTTGATGTATCAATTCTAGAAGTGGGAGAAGGAGTTGTTGAGGTAGAAGCCACTCACGGAGACACACAACTGGGAGGAGACGACTGGGATCAGGCAATTGTCAACTGGGCCGCGGAAGAGTTCAAGAAGGAGCAAGGTATAGACTTACGCAACGACCGCCAAGCCTTGCAGCGTCTCCGAGAAGGTGCTGAGAAAGCTAAGATTGAGTTGAGTTCTGTTACACAAACGGAGCTAAACCTACCATTTGTCACGGCGGATGCGGACGGTCCTAAACACCTGCAGCTAGATTTGAGTCGCAGCACATTCGAACAGCTCACTAATGACCTAGTAGACCGTATCCGCGGACCATTCGAAAATGCACTCAAAGATGCCGGGGTCGCTGCCGGTGAAATCGACCAAGTTGTGCTAGTGGGAGGCTCAACCCGCATGCCCATGGTACAGGCATTAGCCGAGCAGCTAACTGGAAAATCTCCGCACAAGGGCGTCAACCCAGACGAAGTCGTTGCAGTCGGCGCAGCTATTCAGGGAGGCGTCCTCGGTGGCGAGGTTAAGGATGTACTACTCTTGGATGTAACACCTTTAACTTTAGGACTTGAGACCCTGGGAGAGGTGATGACACCACTGATAGAGCGCAACACCACTGTTCCCGTGAAAAAAGCCGAGATCTACTCCACTGCTGCAGACAACCAAACAGCAGTCGATATCCACGTTCTTCAGGGCGAGCGCACCATGGCAGGGGACAATATGAGTCTAGGTCGCTGCCGGCTAGAAGGCATCCCCTCGGCACCACGCGGAATGCCGCAGATTGAGGTCACATTCGATATTGACGCAAATGGCATTTTGAACGTGGCTGCGCAGGACAAAGCAACCGGAGCACAGCAGCAGATAACTATAACTGCCAGCACCAATCTAGAACAATCGGAAATCGAAAACATGGTTAACGACGCCCGACAGAACGAGGCTGAAGACCGAAAACGCAAGGAGCTTGTCGAAGCACGCAACGAAGCTGAAAGTACCGCACACGGTGCTGAGAAAGCACTCAGCGACTTGGGAGATGCACTGGGTGATGATGACCGCACCGCAATAGAGCAGCAAGTACAAAACCTACGTGAGACAGCACAAGGTGAAGATACTAATAGCATGCGCGAACTGACCCAAGCGCTTCAGCAAGCGACTTATGCACTGAGCCAGCAAGCTAATGCAAGTGCTCAAGAAAAAGCAGATTCCAGCGAAAGCGACCCTGGAGTTAATGACTCATCCGCAGATGATGAAGTCGTAGAAGGAGAATTCACAGAATCATAATTCTACAAATACAGTAAGCAGAGAACTTGTACAGCCCCGCCCGATTGGGATGGGGCTGTGTCGTTAAAGACGTAAAGATTCCGACCACTCTGAAGCGACTTTGGATTCCGACAGTCTAGTTGTATAATCATGCCAAAGAAGTGCTAGACCTAGCAACAACGCGTGGAGGAACCCTAGGATGAAGGCGGATTACATATGGCTAAACGGTGAGATGGTTCCATTCGAACAGGCAACTATCCCATTTCTCAGCCCAACTATACATTACGGCCTTGGCGCTTTTGAGGGTATCCGCTGTTATGAAACGTCGGCGGGGGCGGCAGTCTTTCGGCTGAGCGAACATTTGCAGCGCCTGTTAGATTCAGCATTGATATTCGGTATACGCAACTTTCGATATACGCTAGAAGAGCTGCGAGAGGCCACTTTTGAGACAATACGAGCTAACGGTTTCAGCAGTTGCTATATACGCCCACTAATCTATCTGGATGGACCACTAGGACTAAATCTTGACTCATCCGAACCTAAGGTCGGGATTGCCACCTGGGAATGGGGCACATATCTTGGCGAGGAAGCGCTAGAAAGCGGGGTTCACATGATGATCTCATCATTTACTCGCCACCACATTAACGCTAGTATGACCAAAGCTAAAATATGCGGGAACTATGCCAATTCAGTCTTGGCAAAAACTCTAGCATTACGCTCAGGATATGACGAGGCCATCATGCTAGACTCTTTAGGATATGTCTCAGAATGTTCCGGGGAAAACCTTTTCGTTGTTCGAGCTGCTGAGATTTGTACCCCTCCCCGGGCAACCATACTCGAAGGCATCACTAGAGATTCAGTCACCACTCTTGCCCGTGACTCCGGCTACGTGGTCACCGAGGACCTTATTTCACGTGATCAACTCTATATAGCTGATGAACTCTTCGTGTGCGGCACCGCGGCCGAGGTTACACCAATACGGGCTATTGACCACCGTACTATTGGAATTGGACAACGCGGGCCAGTAACTCAGGTATTGCAGCAAGCTTTCTTCAAAACAGTAAATGGAGAGGGAGAACGCTCAGCTGAATGGTTGGAATACGTTTACGAGTAATCAGAGAATCTCTACAGAGTTAAGGGTTCAGGCAATATGCCTGCCACGATCATGACCAACACGGATAGCAATATCACACCAATA
>JAKUPR010000006.1 GCA_022450585.1 Anaerolineales bacterium
GCGCGTGACCAACCCCGGGGCGGAGGCCGGCCCCGTGGTGGAGGAGATCGCCGTGGTGGTGGAGATCGCCGAGGTGGTGGAGATCGCCGTGGTGGTGGAGATCGCCGTGGGCGGGGAAGCTCTCATGGGCAGCGGGGTCCGAGGGCGCGATAACGTCTCCGATTGAAATTTATGGATTCAAATGAATTCCCGACAGGGTTGTTGGCTGAAAGCCAAAACATGAGTGTGTGGCAGGTTGATGAGCCGGATGGAGAACGGACGTACCATCTCGAACTGGGTCAGGCCACACTTCATTTCTTTCGGGAGGAGTGGGAAGAATTCATGGAGCTAATGCGTTCTCTCGGGTCGGATTGATTGTCATGGCGTTGCCGGTAATTGACTGGTAAGGCAAATTTGTAGGTTTTTCAGATAGCATGGTAGGGATTCGCCCAATTACAAATTACAATAGATACATAGGTTGGGACCTGGCTCTAACCAACACGCTTCCAAGACTGATAAATTGACGGTAATATCACATGACAGGGGCAATTAATCTAGGGATAATCGGAGCCGGAAGGATTGGTCGCGTCCACGCTGGAAACCTAGTGAGCCGTATTCCTGGAGCCAATCTAGTTGCTGTAGCCGATGTCGTCCAAGAGGCAGCCGAGAAACTTGCTGCCGATTTTCAGATTCCAAAAGTGTTTCAGGACTATCGTCATATTTTAGATGATAAAACAATAGACGCAGTGTTAGTTTGTTCTAGCACTGAGACTCACTCAGAGATGGTAATCGCTGCCGCGGCGGTTGGAAAACATGTCTTCTGTGAGAAGCCAATTGACTTCCATCTTGGCAGAGTCGACAGAGTCTTGTCCGAAGTTGAGCAGGCTGGTGTTAAGCTTCAGATTGGCTTTAACCGGAGATTTGATTCTGACTTTCGGCGTGTGCGTGATGTCGTATCCAATGGGGACATCGGTGTGCCTCACATAGTGAGAATCACTAGTCGTGACCCTGAACCTCCTGCTATGACATATATCAAGGACTCTGGTGGCATGTTCTTGGATATGACTATTCATGATTTTGATATGGCCAGATTCTTGATAGATAGCGAAGTTGATGAAGTCTTTGCCGCTGGTGGTGTGATGGTGAATCCCCAAATTAGGGAGTTTGGTGACATTGATACTGCAATAATTACCTTGCGCTATTCCAATGGCGTAATTGGTGCTATTGACAATAGTCGTCAAGCTGTTTATGGTTACGATCAACGGGTAGAAGTATTTGGTTCTAAGGGTGTCGTAGTGGTATCCAATAACACTCCGGACACTGCCGTAGTAAGTGATAAATCTGGAGTACATTCTGCCCGTCCTCTATTCTTCTTTGTAGAGCGGTATCTTGAGTCTTACGTTGAGGAGATGAAAGAGTTCGTAGACTGTATTCAGGAAGATGTCGCACCCCCGGTGATCGGGAATGATAGTCGTATTGCGGTGATTATGGGATTGGCTGCTCAAAAGTCTTTGAGAGAGCATCGTCCAGTGCAATTGAGCGAAATTGACTCAGACCTGTAGGAGAGTTTGGGAATTGACTACATGAATCGTACATTAAGAAAAATAGGAAACGCCCCGTGTTCATGGGGGGTCATTGAAAGGACACATGAAGATCAGCGTTCTTATGGATATGATCATGTGCTAGATGAGATTCATGAAACCGGCTTTGTGGGTACCGAGTTAGGTGATTGGGGGTTTATGCCCACTGATCCTGAGGTGTTGAAGGAGGAAATTCAGAAACGGAATCTTGTCCTATGTGCATCGTGGGTTATGGGGGAACTAATTGACTCGGGCGGTCATGCCAACAGTATAGCGCGAGCATTACGTGCTGCACATTTATTGTCGGCGGTGTCTGAAGACGATCCGGTGATTGTGCTTGGGGGGAATCTTTTTGCTGACAGCGGCCGTAATGACATTGTTGGGCGGGTTACTTCTGAGTATAGTATGAGTGGTGAACAATGGAAGATCTACGTTGAAGGTATCCATAAGGTAGCTAGGAGCGTGAGGGAAGAAACTGGTCTGCGTACCGTTTTCCATCCCCATTGTTGCACCTGGGTTGAAGCTCCTGCGGAGATAGATGAGCTCCTGAAACGGACGGACCCGGAGTTAGTTGGCATATGTCTGGATACGGGACATTATCGTTTCGGCGGTGGTGATCCAGTATTGGGGTTACGGGAACATGCAGATCGTATTTGGCATGTTCATTTCAAGGATTGTGACCCTTTAGTTGCAGATCAGGCACGTAAAGAACGTTGGGAATACAATGTTGCGATAAGACAAGGGCTTTTTTGCGAATTGGGTAAGGGGGATGTGGACTTCGAAGAGATTGTTAGCATGCTAACTGCTATGCATTATGATGGATGGATTGTTGTCGAGCAAGATGTTTTGCCGAGCATGGGAGCACCAAAACAAGCTTCTTGGGGGAACCGGGAATTCTTGCGCAGCATTGGTCTGTGATAGCTTCAATCAACTTGCATGCTTCGATTAAAAAGGGATGGCGATTACGGGTAATTGGTGAATGTCGGTGATTTCATTTATGTTCGCCAATATAGCCATAGGGAGTCATTCGTCCTAGCTGTAAAAGATCCGTTGATAATGTGGAATTTCGCATGACATCCGACAGTTTTGTCCATCATCCAATTGACTACTTGTTAATGGGTACTATAACTCAGGACATTACTTCGACCGGTGCTCGTGTGTTGGGTGGAACGGCTGCCTTCTCTGGATCCATGGCGCAATCTTTGGGGATGCGCGTAGGTATAGTGGCTTCAGTGGGTCCAGACGCGGATCTTTCTCCACTAGATAGCATATCTTTTGTGCGCCAGCTGTCGCCCGTCAGCACCACGATGGAGAACATCTATGTTCCAAGTGGGCGCGTGCAGTTTATGCGTAAGTGCGCTGATCCGTTACGTTTCGATAGTGTACCGACGCAATGGTTGACGGCGCCGATTGTTCATTTTGGACCTTTGGCTAACGATGTAGACCCGGAATTCATAGCGCATTTCTCAGAATCCTTTGTTGGTGTAACTCCACAGGGTTGGTTACGGAAGTGGGATGATACGGGACGCGTGTCGTTTACCGATTGGTCTCAAGCACTGGAGGTTTTGGGGAAAGTTGACGCTGTTGTCCTCAGCATAGAGGATGTTGAGGGGGACTGGGATCGTCTAGAGAACTGGGCGAACCATGCCCGCGTTTTGGTAGTGACGCAGGGAGAAAAGGGTGCTACTGTATATGCGGGTTCAGAGAAGCGACAGTTTGCAGCGCAGCAGGTGCGGGTTGTGGATCCTACCGGAGCGGGAGATTTGTTCGCAGCTGCTTTTTTCGTGCATTACCAACAGAGTGGCGACCCCTGGGATTCCGCACGTTTTGCGGTTTGTCTAGCCTCACACTCGGTCACACGTACTGGACTGGATGGTTTGCCCACGCCGGCGGAGATAGAATCTACGTCGGTTTACTGATGTTTTTAATTGCAGAGTCCAGGTTCCATTCGATGTGATCGGCAATTGCAACCGCAATTGCCGATTTTCCAACAGATTTTTGTGATTTACCCGTATCGGACACAAGATGTGCAACGTGTTCACCATGTGGTCCCATCTCTTCTCCTCTATTGGCTACAACAAGTGGATATCCGTACTCTACTCGTTTGCGAGCAATTGCAATCAAATTTCGATGGCTGATGTTTTCCTGATATTTGAAGGTCACCATATACAGTTCCGGAAAAGATTTCTTTACCGTTTGAATAATTTTCTCTGTGGGTACAAGCTGGAGTGAAAGTGTTTTCGTGCTCGCGGTTTTTCCCGGCAACACGTTTGTGATGCGGTAGTCAGCCACCGCTGCCGAGAATACCCCAGCCGCAAATGGTTTTTCTGCAAGTGTTTGCATTACCGTTGTGCTGTATTCATCGTAGCTATGTGTGTTGGTATGAGGTAGCCAGTCGTGTGGCTGTACTTTTCCAGTTCCGTTAATAAGCAGTGTTTCAGCGCCTCGGAGATATAGTTCTGTAGCGACCTGGAGACCGAGTTGACCAGTGAAACGGTTACTGATTTGGCGAACGTTGTCGATTGGGGTTGGTATTGGTCCACCAGTGACCAATATAGACAATCCCTTGAGTTGTGAGATGCTAGTAGTGCGGCATACTTCAGATACAAGACACTCTTCCGAAGGGATGTTGTGTTTGCCATAGTCCTCGCGAGGCGGGATTATGCGCACCCCCATGCCCGTAAGTTTTTCTAGCGATTCTGTAAGAAGTGAATTATGCAAATATCCGTGCATAGTGGGCGCGAGCAATAATTGTGACTGTCCTCGTTCCATGCGACCAATAGCGATTGCTAAAGTGGTGGTTACCGGGCTGTCGGCTACGCCGTTTACCATTTTGTTTATGGTGTTGTATGTGGCTGGGGCAAGTAGGTAAGCATCGAATGGGGCTTTGTTACTAATGTGTTCCGCAGCTGCACTCAGTTGGGTGATTACTGGGTTGTCAGAACTCCAAGTCAGCGCGTCGATAGTAGTGTAGCGTAATGCCTCTTTGGTGGCGAAGACTACTACAGACGCTGCGCGGCGTCGCAGTGCACGAGCAATCATGGGAGCTTTCATAGCTGCGATTCCACCTGAGAGTAGCAAAGCAATCCGTTGACCCTTGAGTTGAGTGCCGTCTAATGGCACCTCGTGATCACTGAGAGCAGACTCTGGTGGCGGGGATAAGTTCCAATCGTTCATTGCTCGAATTATACTGTATCGGCATCATGGAAGTTATTCGTATGCCTTGTCTGTGGTACTAAGGCGGAAAAGTAAATAGGTCACCCAGTGGAATCACATCGTGGGCAAATCTTTTCCGGTTTGCGTCAGCGGTCGGCAGACGTTGATTGTCGGTGAATCGATACATACCAGCAGTGAGCTGATATTCTCCGTCTTGAATTCCGCTAGTGGTTGTCAGTATATGTGTGTCTGCTAGCAACTCACCTGGTGACCATACAGAGGCCGGATATGTCCGTTCCAGCGGCACGCTGTCGTGCCCGACGATAAAGTTACCGTGAGCATCAAACAGGTGCACGAACACAATGAGATTTTCATCGCTCCGCTCGAGAACTTCCCAGTGTAGTGTAACTTGCATCTCATCCGTGTCAGACTGGTCAATGTCAAAGCCGTGCAATTTTACATTATTACCTAAATAAGCTTGCAGTGGGTATTGTACGTCAATGCCATCACGTGCCAATGGAGGTCGCAGCATTGCACGAGCATATGTCGGGCGGATAAAGATGAAGGGTGTAGCCAATGCAATCATAGCCATTACTGTCGATATCAGAATGACAGCTCGACGACGTAATTGGATTGGGATGGTGGTCAATAAGCCTACTGCAGCGAGCAAGCTGATAGCGCTAATTGCGGGATACGTCAGTCTTGCAGCTGGCCCCGGAGCAGTGCGGGTCCAGTACAGAGTGCCAATCAGTAATATAGCGCTATGCAGGATCGGTACAGATAGGATGTGACCAGCAATTTTTCTGTTACGCCATGCCCAGATAGCTAATCCGATTAAGGCTATGCAGCTGCCCGCAGCGTAAAATTGATAAATTCTTGGGGTCATTGCAATGTTTGACAATCCAAAAACTCCCCAGTATGAGGTATGGTGTCCCCAGAATTCTAGGATCACTTCCCATAATGTGAGTGCTCGTGAGGTTACAAAAGAGCGGTGGATTTCGATTGGCAATATACTGCCATATGTAACAAAATTGCGAAAGTACCACCAACCAGACATAAGTGCACTGGAGCCGATGCAAAGTATTCCTAGCCAGAGGAACTGTTTCAGCGCGCGGAGTTTGGCGGCACACAGGCTGGCAGACAGCGCAACCACAATCGGAATCAGCAGTACGTTTAACTTGGTGAGAGCTGCCATGCCGCAGACAAGCGCCAAACCTATGGAGATCTGAGGCGAAAAACCACGATTCCATAATTTGGCTAGTAGTAGTACTGTTCCAGACCCAAGCAGGTTTGCCAGATTGTCGTTGTTTACCTGGGCGCTTGTGAAGAGGAAGCCAGGATTGAAAGCCACAATTGCAGCTGTCAGTAGTGCAATATGTGAACGAGCAGGGAAGAGTTCTAGAGATAGTGCATAGGCCATTATCACCACTCCGGTTGCCATGAGTAGTGAAATCCAGCGCCCTAGATGGACCGCTAGGGTTGTCTTGTGGTAGGGAAAATCCTCAGCGCGGGTATGATAGTACCAGAACTTTTCGCCCTGATTATCCGCCGGCAATCCTATGGAGAGTTGTTTGCTTGTAAGAGTGCGGTGGGAGATATAGTCCGTAGTGTCCACCCAGGCAGTGGCTACGGCTAAGGTTGCATAGTAGAGTGGTGGTTGTACACCTTGTTGTCTCCAGGCGCTATCTACTTCTGGCTCGACTATGGGTAAACCTTCACCGTCAGCCATGCGTTTTACCATGGCATAGTGCCATACTTCGTCTAGGCCTTCGAAAATGGGTGTAACTGAATCGTATAATAGACCGCAAATGTAGAATAGGAACACAGTTGCTACAATGGACTTGTGTTTGTGAAACCAGGCAGTCATGACAAAGAATCAGGGCCTACTCTAGAATGTACCGGTGGATTGACGTAGCCTGTTTTTGCGGTCAGTATCAATTCTTGTTGACGTCGATTTCTATGTTGGGAGTGTGTTGTACTAATGTAGTCCAGTGCCCGGTTGACATTTGTGAAGGATGTGAAAGTGATTAGCAATTAAACATTTGTCTTTGAGGTGGAATTAGTTTCTCTTGGCGAGACCACTAATCTGGCGCATCAATTTCACCAACTCTATTCCAAGTGCCATTGCTTTTCTAGATGAAAAGGTTTTTCTTCCCCCTTCTTGCTCTTGGCTGTGTGCGAACATGTAAGCGGCGCTAATTCCAAGTAATGCGCCCAAAACAGCTCCAATAAATAAAACTCGCTTTTTGACTATATTACCCACTTGCTTCTTCTCTTTCTACCGATACAGCCGACGTACCTTTTCCCGCAAGTGACTTAGAATACGTGCGGGCGTTTCTGTTACCCGGTGAATGCGCTTCACTTGCGCTTCTGCGGTGTTTGAGTAATGCCAAGCAGTACTGTTAACGTTTGCGCTAATCCGTTCTCCGTTCCGTAACAATGCAGTGATTCCGTCGGATGTTCTTGACAGAACTACTACCAGCGCTAAGATGGTCACTAGACCTAAAATGCCAATTAAGAGAGCAGGTGCCATTATCAGTATTAGGACGGTATCCGCGAGCAACCCGTGGTTTATACGTCCTGCAAATGCTCCGTATGCTAGGGCAGCGGCTCCAATTATTGCTGATAACCCGGCAAGGCATACCGGCAAGTAAACTTCTAATTGCAGCCCACGCTGTATGTCGCGAGCTTGGGCGCTTGAATCTGATTTATGTGACGAGTGATCCATCCTAATAATTCTACCACTGTGTAAGGAGGTATACTTAGCGGAGATGTCTCTAATCACTGTCGAAACCCACTGTCACACAAAATATTCCTCAGATTGCATGATGGCACCGCGACGATTGATCGCTGTCTGTCAGCGGCAGGGAATCCAACGTCTCTTCGTTACTGATCACAATACCGCCCGGGGTGCTTTTGAAATGGCATCTATGGCACCGGATTTGGTGATTCCGGGCGAAGAGATTAGGACTAGCCAGGGAGAATTACTAGCGTTTTTTCTTGAAAAGGAGGTTCTACCTGGTTTGCAACCTATGGAAACGATTGAGCAGTTACGATCTCAGGGAGCAGTGATTGCTGTGCCGCATCCATATGATTACCATCGTCGTGGTGGTTGGAGCGAGGATCAGCTGCGAGCAGTTTTACCATATGTAGACGCTGTTGAGACGTTCAACGCTCGTTCTCTGCGGTCAAACATGAACGAACGAGCTGCTGCACTTGCTAGAGAGTTGGGTGTGGCTGCAATAGTTGGCTCGGATGCGCATACATATGCTGAGGTTGGGTGTACAACTATGTGCATGCCAGTATGGACAGACGCGAATCAATTTCTGGCTACTCTTCCAATGGCTCAGCTCCGGCCACGACGCTCATCAGCCTTGGTGCATCTGTCCTCGCGTTGGGCAGCCTTGTTGCATCGGATACGGTGACTGGATTGTTCAGGTGTGTCCATAATGGTAGAATCTATTCTCTCGCCCCCGTAGCTCAGTGGATAGAGCGCTTGCCTCCGGAGCAAGAAGCCCCGCGTTCGAGTCGCGGCGGGGGTGCTCTATTGCTGTAATTAGCTCAACGATCCAGGCGATGAGTCAACCCAACTTTAGTGTTGTAAACATATAGGATGTCGTGTCATCTAAATCCAGGCGACTACGTGCGTGAATTGAGTGATGATGTCATACCCAGAGCATGTAGCGTCTCGGTATTCTTTTGGATGAGATGGGTCTAAATGGGGCTGCATATGCAAGTTAGGTAATTGCAATCGGGTTTGTAGGCAGATATGGTATGTAAATTGCAACTCTCCGTGTAATTGCTGGGGACAGATTTAAATCTGCTGAGATGCGTTCAGAGTGTGACTAGTAACAAGATAGTCAGGTAAGGTAACGTGCAGATGCAAAGATCACCCAGTAGCAAATTCAGTGTTGTTGGCCTTAGTACGGCAAAATTGACAAAATAATGAGTTTTTTGTCAAAGTGCATATGCCGGCATCAGGTTACAACACCTACGTCAGGGGAGGTATGTCATGGAATATCCTGAAGAAGAGTCTACTAATCGACCTTTCATCATCGCGTCGGTAGCACTAGGAGGGCTCTTTGTCGCCGGTCTAGTAGCATTAGGTCTTTACGCATTTAAGTTAAGGCCTGCACAGGCTAGTGCTAGTGCGACCGAGGTTGCAGAAATAAACGTAAGTAATACGCAGGTTGCGGAGTACGCGGAGGCCACTTCTGTCGCGCAGGTTGCAGCGGTTCTGGTCCCGGATTCGGAACAGCAGGGACGCCTCGCGGATGCAGGCATCTCAGAATCTGGCAACGCCATACTGGTAGCTCCGGCAGAACCAGTAGCTGTGTCAGGGTTGTCTGAATCATCCAGTGTCTCAGTGGGAACATCTGGCTCAGCGAATAAGATACCTGACAGAAGCAACCGGGAGTTGGCTGTTGCTGCTACTGCTATTCCAGTGGTGTCAGTTTCTGCCGCGGAGGCTTTGCCTGATACGGGGTTTGCAGACGAAGTTGGTATACCTGTTTTGATCCTGACAGCTCTCGGTTTGCTTGCGGTTGTTGTTATCAGTCGCTCTATGCGGCATTTCGTCAGCGGATAAACAACAGAAGGAAGTTGTATTCAAAATATCCAGCGCGTCTCTCATCTGTCTTTTGGCGATAATTCAGAGACGTGCTGGATATAGTTGGGATGTCGGGCAGTAATAAGTCTAGAAAAACCTTACGAACCTTGAGCCACCTGGCGTCCGTACTCTAGTAGTACCTTCACGTCGTTGACGGTACGTCCTTCTGCGTATACTCGTAAAACTGGCTCCGTTCCACTGGGCCTGATCAGTAGCCAGCTATCATTTTCCATAAGGTACTTTATCCCATCTGTTGTCTGCAGTTCTTTTATGGATAGGTGACCGATAGTCTCTGGGGCTCTTTGTTGAAGGCGTCGTACTAATTCTTGTTTTTCAACCGGGTGATTAAGTCTCAAATCGTGGCGTGTATACTCCACAGGACCGAAATCACGAAGCACATTGTCCACTAATTCGTGCAGTGGGGAGTTAAAGGCGGCCATGACTTCTAGTAATAGTAGACCCATTAGGATGCCATCGCCCTCTGGGATGTGGCCCTTTATGCTGATGCCGCCAGATTCTTCACCGCCAATGAGAACATTGTTGGAGCGCATCAAATCTGAGATGTGATTGAACCCTACCGGAGTTTCGTGCAGCGGTAGGTCGTAAAGTTCTGCCTGTCGATTTAACATACGTGTGGTTGATACAGTTTTTACTATTGCACCCGACTGATTTTTCTTTTCTACTAGGTAGCGTAGGCAAAGTGCCATTATGCGGTGGGCATCTATGAATTGCCCACGCCCATCTAAAGCGCCGATTCGGTCAGCGTCACCGTCCGTAATCAGCCCAACGTCCCCACGCCCGTTTGCAATGGCACTTGTAGTTGCACCAAGGTATTTCATAATTGGCTCTGGGTGCACGCCGCCAAAACCTGGATTCATCTCCCCTCGAATCTCCATTACCTCAAGACCGGTTCCTCCCAGAAGGTTTTTTAGGTAACTTCGTCCGGATCCGTACATAGCGTCGGCCACTACGTGCATGCGCTCGGGAAATCCGGATATTAGTTCCATGTCGATGATGTTACGTACATGGTCCGCATATGGCTGGAATGGGTTGAAACGGGTAATCATTCCAGACTGCAGCGCTTGGTCGAAATCCATTAGATTAGGTCCGCGCGCACGAGTTTCGTTGTCATTGAGGTAGATTTCTATTCGTCTGCACTGGGCAGGAAGAGCGCTACCACCATATGCGGATTTGAGTTTTATCCCGTTGTAACGGGGGGCGTTGTGAGAGGCTGTTACCATTACAGCACCCGCAGCATGCATGTGGGTTACCGCATAAGAAATTGCGGGTGTGGGTGCATCGGCGTGTGCGAGTTGCACCTTGATTCCATTAGCTGCGAGAACACGTGCTACTTCCTGCGCGAATCGGTCGGAAAGGAAACGAGTATCGTGTCCGACTACCATGAGATGGGGGTCGTGGTGAGAATGGCTTTCATCTAGCCAATCCGGTGAGTTAACGGCGTCAGCTATGGCCTGAGCAACGAGGCGTAGATTACCAAATGTAAAAGTATCTGAGATGACGGCGCGCCATCCGTCTGTACCGAAATGAATAGTCAACGAACGATACCCATAGCGTTATTCTGTGGAAATCTCCTGTATCACATCCTGAACGGCTGCAGATGTGTTGACGTGCCCACGGATAATATTACGCACGGCTTTGCCTAGAGGGGGCCCAATTAGTGCCAAGGTGTCGTCATCTGGTCTTTCGTTGGCAGCAGCTAGTATCTCTAAGGCGAAATCTATCGGTGCTTCGTCAGGCCATGATTCTATTGCCTTTGTGCGTGGAGGCAAGTAACCTGCTTTCAGTGCCCATGTACCCATATTTTCTGGTTGCAGTAACCAGTCTACTAATTCCCATGCGCCAGATTCGCGAGTCATGTCCTTGCTGATTAATGCGTAAAACCAGGACTCGGCCAATGTGTAGGGTTTTCCGCGTAGTGTTGGAGGTGCACCTGCTGCGGTATTGGTGGCTAGGGACGCATCTTGAAGGTAACTGTGTGCATTTGTGATGACGAGGGGTGCGCGCAATTCTTGATATGCTGACCAAGTTTCTGGGCCTGAGGCGAAGTCCAAAGTGGAATTATTTAGTACCCCGGCGGTACGAGCTGCAACGTAATGATCCAGAAGCTGGGTCAATGCGGTAGTGCTTATGGAGACAGAGACTGAGGAGCGTTCTTGGAGGGTGCCTCCAAGTGCGAGATATTGTTGTACTGCATAAATCGATTGTGGGTCTGCGGCGGGAAAAATTACCGGATATTTGCTATCCAGAACAGCTGCCCAGGTTGTTGGAGACTGTTTGTAAGCAGTGGTTGCGTAAGCAGCCACAAGCGCGTCGGTTGCAAAGGGTAAGGACATTATGATTCCGTTGCGGCTGCCACTTTCTATGGCAAACTTGTAGTAATCGGCCTTGATGTCTGGGGTGACCAACTCATCTAGTTCAATAATCAGGCCATTTGCTGCGGCCGCATCAAGGTTTCGTGCATTAATAACGATTATATCAGGCAATGCATCTGGTGCGGCTGACATCCCGGTTAGCAATGAATCAATCATGCCGCCTGCTCCAGAGGACCGTTTCACGCGTACTTTGATTTTTGTGTTCGCATTAGCTTGCTCGAATTGCTTCAATTGGTTGAGAAACTCTGCACCGGAATCTGTGTCGGGCTTGGGTTCAAATTGGGGCGGCATCCACAGCCTTAGCGTTTTTCCCGGTGGATGGGGTGTATCGGTTACGATGGGTGCAGGCGTACTGCCAACTGCCATTGGGGACACCGCCGTTGGTTCGGGGGAGGCAGGCGTGGGAGTGACGCATGCGGCTAATAGTAGACCGCTGACCATGTACCAGCGTCGGAGCATCTCTGGATTATAGCATGGGCTGGGTGCTGATTTGACAGTCATGCGGCGCTGGTTTACGATAGCTCGATAAGCTATACAGGATTTGCAATGGAAACGCAATTATCATTTCGTAGTCCCGGAGCCCAGTGGTCGGTTGCAGAGTTGACTAACTATCTGCGTGAACTGTTTGAAAGTGATCGAAAACTCCACGACGTAGCTGTTATTGGGGAAGTTTCGAATATTTCGCGACCTCGTTCTGGGCATATGTATTTCTCACTTACCGATGGAAAGGCTGCGCTTCAGTGCGTGATGTGGCGGAGCGATGTGGCACGGTTAGTTTTGGCTCCGCAGGATGGAGAACGTATGGTCGCTTATGGTAATGTTAGCGTCTATGCGGCATCTGGACGCTATCAATTGTACGTCAACGCCATACAGCTTGCAGGTGAGGGTGAGCTATTGGCTCAGTTGGAAGTGCTGAAACGTAAACTGGCTGCGGAAGGCTTGTTTGATTTGGGTCATAAAAGTCCGCTGCCCGCACTTCCGGAGCGTATAGCTGTAGTGACGTCACCAACTGGCGCTGCCTTTCAAGATATTAAACGGGTGCTCGCGCGCCGTTGGCCATTGGCGCAGATATCCCTTTTTGGCACTGCAGTTCAGGGTACCGGTGCATCAATGGAAATGGTGGCGGCTTTGCAAGCGGCTGACGAATTGCATCTAGATGTCATCCTGCTTGCCCGTGGCGGTGGCGCAGCGGAAGATTTGTGGGCTTTCAATAATGAGGAAGTGGTTAGGGCTGTTGCTGCCACTACAACTCCGCTGGTGACTGGTATCGGTCATGAGACCGATTTCACTTTGGCGGATCTAGCATCTGACTTGCGGGCAGCGACTCCGTCTGCGGCTGCTGAAATTGCGACTCCCCACCAGCGAGAGTTGCGCCAAGAGCTTGACAGACAATTTCAACGTCTTTCCGATAGTCTTAGAGTGCAGATTCAATTCCTTAGGGCAGAATTACGGGAATTAGAAATGGGTTTCCGGGATCTTTCGCCGCAGGTCCAGCTAGAGAGCGTGCAGCAGCGTCTACATCATCTTTCTTCTCAGGTTTTTTCCTCTGTACGCAATTCCATAGAACTGCGTCGTCGAGATGTGTTCAGGATGGAACAGTCTCTTAGTAGTCTTGGGATTGAAGCAACGCTGGCGCGTGGATATGCGGTTGTGACCAATAGATTCACTGGTGAGATTTTGCGGGAAGCAAGTGCCCTCACGGTGGGTGAAGTGCTCGATATACGTTTATACGATGGGGGTTTTTCGGCCGAGGTTGTGGGTATTCATAGAAGGGAGCAATGAGATGGAGAAATATTCTGAATTGGAAACTCTTTCTTTCGAAGATGCCCTAAACGAACTAGAATCTGTAGTAGCAAAGCTCGAATCCGGAAAACTATCATTGGAGGAATCAATAAGTCTGTACCATCGTGGGCAACAGCTTTCGCATTATTGCAACTTGTTGTTAGATAGGGCGGAGTCGCAAATCGAATCGGACACGTCCGTGCTACACGATAAGTGAACCATGCCTATCTTAAATGACGGAGATTGTTCCGGATTATGGCGGGTATTCGGAATGCCTGCTCGCTTCCCAGTAGAGCAGTAACCACCCAGAAAGTCATTCCTCCAAGTGCTACGCCTGAAAGGGTAAGAACAAGAACCGATGCTGGCCCTAGATTCATCCAAATTGTCAGAACTAAAGCCATAGCGATCACGCCGCCTATTGTGCGGGCTATGCTGAACAGCATGGATTTGTCAATCGTCCAGCCGATTTTGGAACGCAGTATCCACAAGAGTACGATCATCTCAAGTGTCGTTGCAATTGTATTTGCCAGCGCTAAAGCGCCGTGCGGCATCAGTCTGAAAGATTGGAAAGCTGCAGTGAGAATGATGCTAAGAGTGACGTTAATGAGCATAGTCATCAGTCCGATGGTGACGGGAGTACGGGTATCCTTCTGCGCGTAATAGGCCCGTGTGACTATTTCAACTACAGAATGTGATACGAGCCCAAGTGCGTACCAGCTGAGTGCCCATACGACCATATCAGTGGATTGTGCTGAGAATCTGCTATTCTGGAACAACGTGGAGATGAGTGGTTTTCCTAGCAGCCACAAACCTACGCTAGCTGGCATGGCAAGGTAGAGTGCAGCACGCAGGCTGGCGTCCAGAGAATTACGCATAGCTTGTCTATCTCCAATAGCTGCCTGTGATGAGAATGTGGGAAACATTGCTGTCGCAATCGCCTGCGCGATGACAGCTAGTGGAAAGGTGAAGACTTGAAAAGCAATGATCAGGGCAGAAAGGCTGCCGGCGGTCAAACCGGAGGCAATGACCGTATTTACCCAGAAGTTGATTTGCCATACAGCTAGTCCGAACGTACGTGGCAACATCAGGCGTGCGACTTCGCGGATGGATGCGTTATTGCGTCCTAGGTTCAGATGATATCGGCCTTGGTACTTTCTCAGCACTGGTAATTGCACACCTAGATGGAGCCCGGCCCCAATCAATACACCGAATGCTAGACCGCGTATACCCCAGTGCGGGGCTAGTGAAATAGCGCCTGCTATGATGCCGGCATTGTACAAGACAGGTGCAAGAGCAGGTGACAGGAAATGATGCTTGGAATGGTGCACTGCCATCAGTAATCCGCTGATTCCAAACACTACTGTTGACAACAACATAATGCGCATTAGTGAGGCGGTCAGCTCAATTTGCTCCGGTGAGAACCCTGGTGCGAGGAAACGTTGTGTAAGCCATGGGGACAGCCCAGCTGCTAAAGCAGCCAGTGCTGTGGATGTAATTATGACCCAATTTAACATAGCGCTTGCCAATCTCCACGCACTATCTTGGTCGTTCTTTGTGAGCAATGCGGTAAAAGTGGGAATGAACGCAGATCCGAGTGCGCCTCCAGCAATGACATGAAAAATCAGATCTGGCACTCGAAACGCTGCGAAATACGCGTCTAAATCGGCACTTGTTCCGAATGCGCGATTAATGATCATCTGGCGCAGTAAACCTACGAGGTTGGATGCAATGAAAGCAATCATTACAATCCCCGCAGCCTTACTTGGGTTGCTGCTACCATTTTTTGTCATGATTATTTTGTGGTCACATATGAATGTGCGGGCGATTATAACCTAGCTAGGTCACAAGGTCATCTACTGGTATTTAGTGTCATGGAGGTTGTGGAAGTTTGCCTAATTTTTTTGCGTATCACGTGGAAACTATTTGAAGTTTATCAATTATGAACCGTAATGTATTGGATGAATTTGTTAGATAGCTTAGATAATATTAGGTCATCATTGCCATGAAAAATTCAATTAGAAGAGTGAGAGCCGGGAGGACACCCGGCTCTCCAGAAAGGAGGAGTGAAGAAGTGTTGCTGTCCTAAGCACAAATTTAAGCACATCTAAACTTGTCTATCATCAGCTTTTCCCTATGTTTCCCCTCCGTTCGTCCTATGAATAGCCCAGTATTTGTGTTTTTACCCAATATGTATGGGTACTGAGGAGACTGTATCCCTCAAATAGTGATTATTAGTGACGTACAAATCTATCAAAATAGGCGATAATTCTCTATTCTTGGGCATTTTCTGTGGAGTAAAAGAGTTTATACATTTCTTAAGATCGTTAAATATGTTATAAGGATGTTATGACAACGTGCTGTTATGTATAAAGGGCATGTTTTCTCCAAGTATCTGATGATATTTTATGAGGGTATTTTATGCAAATAGAGAATGGCAAAACTTTTGACATAGTTTGCAGATTGCTTGTAGCATTGGCTCTGTTTGTTGCTATTACCTTCAGCTTAACTGCTGGCAGCAGTTTTGCTGCCTCTGGGGACGCAGATGATGATGGAGTCGCGGATAGTGATGACAATTGTGGTTATGTATCCAACGCAGACCAGGTCGATGATGTCAGTGCGTTTTTGGTCCCAGGAGGTTACAACGAATATGGAAAAGCGGTGCATACACCTTTGTGGGCTCCGGCTGATAAAGGCAAGACGCGAATCTTTGTAGATGATGTACTAAAGATATCCGGGATCGACTACATTTGGAATACTGACGGACAGATTGAGTGGATCAATGCACCCGTGAACAGTGTGTGGTTGGTAGTACTTGGAGATTCTGATGGAGCAGGTGACAAATGTTCTCCTAACCTCGGGGTTGATTTTGACGGCATTCCAGACAAAGCGGACAATTGTCCTCTAATCTACAATCCATATCAGGAAGATACTTGGGGAACAAGTGCTGGCGATGCCTGTGAGAGTGGAGATGCTTCTCCTACGGATGTTTATCAGGTGTGGGCCAAGATGTACGAGCATGCCAATTATACAGGAGTGGAGGAAGTAATTCGTGTAAATGACATACTCCTCACTGGCAATGCGATCGGTGACAATGCCCTGTCATCGATTAGGGTTGGTCCCCATACAGCTGTATATGTTTATACATTACCTAATTATGGTGGTACTAGCGAATTTTTCGGCAGTGACGACTCGGATTTTATGGACAACACTGTTGGACATGATACGGTCTCATCCATTCGCATGTTCAGCACTGCTCCAATTTCTGTCACCAAGATATCCGTAGGGTTGGATTTCTGGTCGGGTATAAAGGGGCACGTCGGACTTATTATTGACTCGGAATTGGAAACTCTGGTGGGTTCTGGGTCAGGTAGTGCGGTCACTTTGCAACATGATTTTGTGGACAGTGTGCAGTCCATCACGGTCACCTATAATGGTGGTGGTGATTATCTGGTTTCCACGACAAATCTGGATGGTTCGGCAGGAGAGATTGCACATTTTCATTATGAAGGCATTACTGAGACTGTCGCAGCCGTTGCTAGCACTGTAGTTACTGCGACTGCTACTCCAACTCCTGCTCCTGCTGCTACACAGATAACATCCTCAAGTTATATCGTACAGAGTGGAGATTACCTTTTCAAGATTGCGACTCTCTATAATACAAGCGTTCAAGTGTTGGCACTGACCAACAATATTACAAACGCCGACTTGATTTTCGTCGGCCAAATTCTGACAATCCCTTAGGATTAGACTCCCAAAGAAGGGTACCTGCAAAAGTCATTGGTGTAGGGTCCCATCTGGTAAGGTGGCCCCTGACAGGGTATTTGTAGTTGCCAATTGCTCTGAGGTAACAAGCGCTCCCTTCAGGTTTGCATCCGCGAGATAAGCGCCACGTAGGTCTGCGCCTCGCAAATCTACGTTGGTCATGTTGCTGCTGTTGAGCACTGCATTACGCAGTATCGCGTTTTGTAGAATTGCCCCTGAAAGATCGGCGTAACGCATGAATGCTCCCGTGAAATTTGAATCGCTTAGATTTGCGTCCACTAGCACTGCGTATTCGAGATCTGCTCCAGCCAAACCAGTTTCAGGTTTGTGGTACCCGCTCAAATTAATGCCCTGAAGATTGCAACCTAGATTCTGTCCGGTAATTACGCGTGTGAGACTGTAAATGTCGGTGTTTCCGATTGCAGCGATGCCGAAATATGCAGCTAGGATAATTATCCCGGACATCGCTATGAACCATTTCTCACGTGGTATGAGTGTTTTCATTCCCTCGCCTCGCTAAATGTGCATTTGTTGTGGGACCGTGGCAGTGAAGTGCAACGTGGACTCTAAACGGTATCCGGTAAAATCAGAATGCGCCCAATTGCAAGGCTGTTATTAGTAGAGCAATACCAGCTAATCCCAAGGCAGCCGCCACCCAAATTATCCATAGTGGTTGCTGATTCTGATGATCCGTGTCTACTTGTCCTGCAGTGTTTCCTCTACTGGATTTATCACTATTCTGAAGTAGGGTATCAGTGGGTGGGCTATCCGGGGTTTGTGGGATAGAGGCAACTTCTGGGCCACTATCCGCGACTGTTTTCTCCAGTGTAGTACTCTCTACTATTGGATTTGTGGGTGGCTTGGCTGTGGGAAGACTACGGTTAAGAGGCCGACGATGCTTCTTCGCTTCGATTACCCACGGATCTCCGGGTGCTAGCAGCTGTGCCCTACGAATTGCCCCTGAACGTTCTTTAGAGTTTTCCGCAATATCCGCAAGCCATTTCCAGGCAAGCAGCGTACTTGGGTGATGTTGAACGAACTGTCGCAGTCCCTTACGCGCTGTTTTGATTTCTCCATTTTCTGCTTCGGCAATTAGGGCCAGCAATTCGGAGGATTCTTGATGCATGTCATAACTATACATGATGATTATGCTTGTTGCCATACAGATATTAAGTTACCTTCTGTATGATTCTGGTACAATTCGCGTATGGTCACAGATTCACATCATCTGATTACAGAGATAGAATCTGAGCTCCAAAAAGCTGAGATTGCGAGCCTTGGTGGCAACAAGGGCAAGGCGAGAGTTTGCGCTAGACGCGCAGCAGGGTGGGCGATTCGCGAATGGCAGTCCCAGAATGGTGTTTTCGAGCCACACCGGTCGGCATACTGGTATTTGCAGGTAGCAGCTGTAGATTATTCCTTGCCTACTCATGTTCGAACGGCAGCGGGCCATTTGATTATGCGTATCAATGAAGATCACAATCTCCCAGTTGATGCTGATGTTTTGGCCGATGCACGCGTACTAGTAGATTTCTTTTTAGATTCTAATCATGGCTCATAAATTGCTCAATCTACGGGGATTGATATGACAACAAATGCATGAAATCGTTTCAAATGAGTTGGGCTATGAAGGTCGATTACTGAAGCTGCGTGTTGAAACAGTCAGAGTAGGGGGTGGCCAGACTGTGACCAGGGAGGTGATCGAGCATCCCGGTAGTGTATCCATTGTCCCCATTGACGATGAGGATCGGGTTATCCTTGTGAGACAATATCGTCCGGCGGTAGCAAACATGTTGTTTGAAATACCAGCTGGCACATTAGAGCCAGGAGAGTCTCCTGAGGAGACCGCTCTCCGAGAACTGCGCGAAGAGATTGGGATGCGAGCGGAGCGGTTACGAGAGATTGGAAGCTATTATCTGGCACCTGGGTATTCTTCGGAGCTCATGCATGCCTATGTCGCTAGTGGATTGAGGCCTGCTCCACTTCCCCGAGATTTGGATGAGGACATTAGACTGGAGTCAATACCATTTACAGAATTGGCGGAGCAAGTTGTACGGGGAGTTTTGCGTGATGCCAAGACTGTGTCTGCTGTGCTACTTTTGGCCTATGAGCGTGGCTTACACGGGTGTTGACTGCAGATTGATCTTCGTAATCTTCATTGTTGGATTGCTAGAGTACAGCGATTCGCCGCGCGTGCTATAATCACATAGTCGTAAATAATAGTCTAAAATCATTATGTCACTAGCCTCAAGACGGCTCGGACGTGAAGATATGTTTTAGACCGCGAACAGCCTACCGAATGTCCTTCGTCCATCTGCATACCCATTCCTCGTACTCGTTGCTAGACGGTCTCAGCAATGTGCGTACTTTGGCTGCGCATGCGAGTGATTTAGGAATGCCCGGTCTTGCTCTCACTGACCACGGTGCAATGCATGGAGTGATTGATTTCTATCGCGCTTGCCGAGAATCTAAAATCAACCCAATTATTGGCATGGAGGCTTATATGGCCTCTCGCAAGATGACGGATCGGGTGGCTCAACATGATGCAAAGAATTTTCATTTGCTGCTTCTCGCGGAAAACCAGACCGGTTATCAGAATCTCTTACAGATTGCCACCTCTGCTCAGCTCCAAGGTTTTTATCATCGTCCACGTATTGACCATGATTTCTTAGCCAGTCACGCCGATGGGCTGATTTGTACAACTGGTTGTCTCTCAGGTGAGATCCCACGGGCACTACATTCGGGCAACATTGAGCGGGCAGAAAACCTGATGGATTTCTATATACAGGTGTTTGGTAGCCGACGTTTCTTCATCGAGCTTCAAGACCATGACATTCCCAGCCTTAACGAGGTAAATCGCACTCTCCTAGAATTCGGACCGCGCTATGGACTTGAATTTGTTGCGACGAATGATGTTCACTATGTGAAGCAGGAGGATTCGCGATTACACGATGTTTTATTGTGTGTGCAAACCAATGCTGTTCTCAATGATACGAAACGCATGCGAATGAACGGAGACTCATATTATCTGCGCTCAGTAGAGGAAATGAAAAAACTATTTGGGCATGTGCCCGGGGCGTTAGAGAATACACTCTTGGTGTCTGAACGCTGCAATGTCAATCCTGAAACTGATGGAGTGCACTTGCCAGTGTTTGCGGTTCCAGATGGACATGATACCTCAGGATACTTACGGCATTTGTGCGAGCAAGGTTTGGAAATGCGTTATGGAGATCGTGCTACTGACGTGACTGTTCGTGAACGCATAGACATGGAACTGAAAGTCATTGGCGACATGAATTTTGACGCGTATTTTCTAATAGTGTGGGATTTGTGTAAATTTGCTTCTGAACGGGGCATTTGGTATAACGCTCGCGGTTCCGCTGCTGGATCAATTGTTGCGTATGCTCTTGGGATTACTCTGGTATGTCCCCTTGAACATGGTCTAATTTTCGAGCGTTTCCTCAATCCTGGTCGTATATCAATGCCGGACATTGACCTTGATTTCCAGGATGATCGTCGCTACGAACTCCTGGAATATACAGCTCAGAAATATGGCGAAGATAAGGTGGCGCAGATTATTACTTTTGGGACCTTAAAAGCGCGGGCTGCTATTAGGGACGTGGGACGGGTTATGGATATTCCCCTTAACGAGGTGGATCGGGTGGCGAAGTTAGTACCTAATATTCCCGGGAAGCCGGTCAGTATTGCCGCGGCTCTAGAAGATGTTCCGGAATTTCAGTCAGTTTACTCCCAAGAGTCAAGCTTGCGTGAGATGATTGACACTGCTCGTCAACTGGAAGGGGTACATCGTAATGCTGGCACGCATGCTGCGGGAGTGGTTATTGCGGATAGGCCCCTGGTGGAATATATACCATTGCATAGATCTACGGGAAGCAATGCGCAACATACAGTGATTGCTGCTACTACTCAATATGAGATGGAGATATTGGATAGTCTTGGATTGCTGAAAGTTGATTTTCTCGGTTTGCGCACTCTCACGGTGATGGCCAGAGCTTGTGCACTGATCAAGGAGCGCCACGGTGTGGATTTGAATCTCTACAATATTCCGACTGATGACCCAGACAGTTTTGATTTGTTGGGTCGGGGCGATGTGGCTGGAGTGTTTCAGGTTGAGGGTGCGGGTATGCGCCGTTTTCTGCGTGCTATGAAGCCTAGTCGACTGGAGCATGTTATAGCAATGGTGGCCCTGTATCGGCCCGGACCAATGGACTTCATCCCGCATTACATTCGTCGTATGCACGGCGAGGAGAAGGTCACTTATTTGCATCCTGCTTTGGAACCGCTCTTTGAGGAGACCTATGGCAGACCTGTATATCAGGAACAACTGATGTTTGCAGCCATGGATTTGGCAGGATATAGTGCTGAGGAAGCTGATGATTTACGTAAGGCGGTAGGAAAAAAGATTAGAGATAAGCTAATGAAGCACCGTGGTAAATTCGTCGATGGTGCTACATCTAATGGAATCGGTGAACGTACTGCTAACGCTATTTTTGATGATTGGGAAGAGTTCGCTCGCTACGGTTTCAACAAAGCTCACGCTGCGGATTATGGTGTTATATCCGTCCAAACTGCCTATCTAAAGGCTCATTACCCTTCGGAATATATGACGGCCATGCTCACGGCGGAGCGTGATGACACTGAAAAGTTGGCATTGTATGTGGCTGACGCGAGACGCATGGGAATTGAAGTATTGCCCCCGGAAATTAATTATAGCGATCTGGATTTTCGCGTGCAGGATAACGCTAGTGGCAGCAATTCAGTACGTTTTGGTTTGTGCGCTGTGAAGAATGTAGGAGAGGGTGCTGTTCAGGAGATTATGCGAGCTCGTACGGAAAACGGACAGTTCGCGAACGTTGATGAGTTCTGTGCTCAGGTTGACTTACGTAAAGTGGGAAAACGTGCTCTAGAGAGTTTGGTGAAAGTAGGTGCGTTAGACTCCTTGGCTTCGCGCTCTCAGCTCCTTGTCGCCATAGAGCAGTTGCTTGGTGCTAGTGCATCGGTGCACAAGGCAGCGGAGGTTGGGCAAGCAACGATGTTTGATATTATCT
Source organism: Anaerolineales bacterium (assembly GCA_022450585.1). GTDB lineage: Bacteria > Chloroflexota > Anaerolineae > Anaerolineales > UBA11657 > CAJWGI01. The sequence continues at coordinate 22,331 of JAKUPR010000006.1, forward strand.
CTCTCGACAATGGAAACAAGAATATAGATTTGCAGTCTGATGTGGAGGAGATTTCTGAACATCAATTACGAAAATGGGAGAAAGAATTAATAGGAGTATATGTTAGTGAGCATCCGCTACTATCTCATATTTCCGAAATAGAAAATGTGATTACGGCATATAGCGCCGACCTGACCGAGATGGACGGGAAAATAGTCACACTTGCAGGCACCATTGCTCATATTCGGCCACACATCACTAAGAGAGGAGATCCGATGGCATTTATGTCGCTCGAGGATTTGCAGGGCTTTGCTGATCTTGTGGTCTTTCCTGATGTGTGGCGTCAGGTTCAGGGATGGATTCAGTTAGACAACCTTGTAGTGGTTACCGGCAAAGTGGATGCTAAGAGAGGTGATGCTAATCTACTGGTAAATCGTATTGAAAGGGAGCTGAACATAGTGCAGCCGGCTGACCAAAAGATGGTTGCACCCGTCTTAGAAGAGGGTGGTAGCGTCTCCAATCAAGAAGATCGACCTCCAGTCGATATATGGGAGGGTGTTACTCCTGAAGAGTTAGTTCATTCGAGGGAGACGCGAGTTAGTACAGAGGCTGCCTCGATATCTCCGGACTCAGTTTCGGGGCGACAGGTGGAACCGATAGTGGCTGTTCCACCGCCCGATACCACTGCTGGCGGTCTACCGGTTAAACGTATCGTCGTTATCCTTCGGCCTGAACAGGACATGACTAGCTACAAATTGAGAGTAAAGTGGGCGTTTAATCTAATCACTAGTTTTCCTGGTTCCGATCGTTTTGCAATAATTGTTTTTGAAGACGACGGGCGATGCTTTGAGTTGGACTTCTCCAATCACACTACAGGGCACTGTGTGGAATTGATGGACAAGCTTGCTAGTGTGGTCAAGTCTCCGGAAGATATTGAAGTCCAGGCACTTCTTTTGTAACATCTAGACAGTTGTGGTTCGAGGAAATGGTCTATAGTCTCTGATCATCTGTCTGATTTCGGGAATTCTATGCGTATACGTGATGCAGCGTGGCCTTCGACTGCGATTACAGTGAAGGTTGTGTCAATATAAGTGTATCGGTCGCCTAACTGCGGCGGTCGTCCTAGCCATGTCATTAGCAATCCGCTCACTGTCTCCACCGGAGGCAATTTATTGGGTTCGCCTAATCTGACTATCTCGTCTAAATCTTCGACTGGGCAATCTCCTGCGGTTTCTAATATACCAGGTGCAATATGTATGAGTTTCTCTGAATCCATATCGAATTCGTCTTGTATTTCGCCTACAATCTCTTCGAACAAATCTTCAAGGGTAACGATTCCTGCGGTGCCTCCATATTCATCCAATACGATGGCCATGTGAGATGGACCATCCTTTAAGGATGACAGTACCGTTCCCAACGGGGCGTTTTCTGGTAGATGATGCGCCGGATGTAAGAGTGTGTGCAGATTAAAAGTGTTCAGTGTATCCATATGCTGTCGGGCCAGATCCTTTACATGTAGGATTCCTATAATGTGGTCTAGATTGTCCTGATAAACTGGAAAGCGGCTGAAACTACTGGATACAACATCGTTCAAGATATCTTCTAGGGCAGTGTCGTGCGCAATTGCTTTCAATCTGTTGCGTGGCGTCATAACCTGATTCAGGCGACGTTTAGAGAAATCGAACACTCCTAGCAACAAAGCTCTTTCATTATCTTTTAATAGGCCGCTCAAAGCGCTTTCACTGACAATTTGTACTAATTCTTGGGGTGAGTGAAGTCGAGCTTCATCGTTAGATGTTCGCATGCGCATCATGGCCAGCAATTTGAGACCGACTGCGTTTAGCGCAGTGACTGGAATGAAAAGCAATTTTTGTGCCCAGTGCATCATGTCGACTATTACTAGTGCAGTGCGACGGGGTGCACTGAGGGCAAGTGCTTTGGGTGCCATTTCACCTAGGACTACATGAAGGTAAGTCAACAGGGTTAGTGCAATAATTGTAGCGAGCGAGTGTGTAAGAGCGGGACGCAGACCTACAGATGTGATATGCGTTAAATACGGTTCGATGAAATGGGCGATACGCGGTTCCGCATACATTGCCAGCCCAATCGATGCAAGGGTTATCCCGAGTTGCGCAGTGGCTATATAGCGATCTTGTGTGGCAGATGTTTCGAGAATAGATAGTACGCGGCTCGCGCGTGCGTTACCTTCTTTGGCAAGTTGTTCCATCTGGGTTCGGCGGACACCTATAATTGCAAACTCTGCTGCAACGAACACACCATTGACGAAGATCAGAGCAGCGGTGATGAGAACAGGTACAACGATTATAAGTGGTTCATTGAGAGCGGTGCTGATACCGGAAGAGATGCTATTGATGAGGGTCACGATCTGGCTTGTTCTGATTAGTGTCTGCTATGAAATCTTGCTCATGCTCTGTTTGGTGATTGGAAACCTTACCTGTTGTTGTATCAAATTCGTCCTGTAGTTCTCCAAATACCTGTTCTAGGAGGTCTTCGTATGTGATGAGACCAACAGTATTGCCACCCACGTCTTGTACTATTGTTATGTGCTGATTTTGGGCCGTGATTCTTTCCCATATCGCTGCTACATTCATTGTTTCTGGAATGAATGTTACTGTTCGCAGTATGCCAGAGGTGTTGTTGGTACCATCCACTCTTGAGCGTAGCAGATCCTTAATGTGAACGAAGCCGACGATTCGGCTCAAGTTGTCTTGGAAAATTGGTATGCGGCTGAACCCTGTTTGTAGGCAGATACGCAGTACGCTTGAGACTGAACTAGTTGAGGATGTTGCAACAATAATTTCTCTCGGAGTCATTATTGCGCCGGCGTTCAGGTCGCGTAATCTCAAAGAATTACGTAGCATGTGGCGTGCTCCTGGGATCAGGAGTCCTCCTGCCTGACTATCCGCTGCCAGTAATTCAATTTCTTCGGGTGTATGTGCTCCTGAGTGCTGTTCTCTAATGTTGATGCGCAGTATCCTTAAGAGTAGATTTCCACTACCGTTGAATAGCCAAATTAGAGGTTGAAAGAGACGTAAAGACCATTGCATAGGAAGTACTGTTGCTAGGGCTAGTCTTTCTGGATGTTGGATGGCGATTGATTTGGGAAGCAATTCTCCTATAATCATCTGCAGACTTGTTAGTAGCAGTAACATACTAGTGACCGCTATGGAATGGGCTGCTGGGATAGCGAGGCCTCCCATTCGCGATAGAATCGGTGTCAATTGGGAGGCTAGTACGTTTTGTCCGTATGCGCCTAGCAGTAAGGAAGTAGCAGTGATACCCACCTGACAAGCAGCCACATATCTGTCGAGGGCATGGCTATTACTCACTATCGGCAGGAGTTGCTTCGCCAAGCGGTTTCCCGAGTCGGCCATCTGGGTGATGCGAGTGCGGCGTGCGCTGACCGTTGCGAATTCCGCCGCAACGTAAAGAGCGTTAATCAGCACTAACACAGTGACTATAGTGGCGATAGTCATCAAACTAGTGGCATGGCCGTTTTACACTTCCGGGCCGCCTATTTAGATTAGAAGCGACATTCGGACGAATCGTTTTTGTGGTAATCAAAAAATTGGAGTAGGCATTTTGAGTTTACAATCAGTATTGTATCAAAAAACATGCGTTACAATTGTGTCCATATATCAGGGATTCTATTGGAAGTCAATTCTAATCGGTGCGATGAGTGTAGCGGGAAAAGAATATGCCTACTAGATTGTCCCGAATATACTGTTTCCATTTGTAAGGTATTGGGGAGAAAAGGTGCTTTCTTAATTCATGGATGTTCACGTAAAGGCGCTTATAATGAGAGTAGTCTTCGGTAAGTAATGCTTTTGCCATCTAAGTCATACCTTAGAGTATGCAGAATATTTCAATGCGTCTACGGTGGGTCTCCCATTTCGTAGTGCACTGTATTCTCTAGTGTTGGGAAAATGTACATATGAATGAAAGTTTGTCATGCCCACAAGTGATGCTGATTTCGTGCTATGAACTTGGGCATCAACCGTTTAGTCTTGGCTCTACGCTCGGTATTCTTGACGGGGAGGGCGTTAAAGCAGCTGCGGTTGATCTAGCTGTTGAGGAGATGAGTGCGTACACTGGCTTTCTTGAAAAAGTGCGTCTTGTGGCAATTTCTGCTCCTATGCACACCGCGCTGCGTATTGGAACGGAGACTGCACGCCAGGTTCGTTTACTCAACCCGGATGTGCATATATGTTTTTTTGGCTACTATGCCGGTCTGAACACTGATTACCTAATAAACTCTGGATATGCTGACAGTACTATCGCGGGTGAGTTTGAGTCCGCGCTTTTAGATCTGGTTCTGGATGTACTATGTTCAGAATTCGACCCTGCTGCTCCACCAGAGGGTGTAAGTACTGCCAACTTTGTTTCCGTGCCATCGATGAAGCGAGTTGCTTTTGAGCCGCCGCAGCGTGATGGTTTGCCAACTCTAGAGCGTTATGCTCGTATGCGCAGCGATGGCGAGTTGAGGCTGGCGGGCTATACTGAAAGTTCGCGTGGATGTAAATATGTGTGTCGCCATTGCCCGGTTACGCCAGTTTACAACGGGCGTTTTTTTGTTGTTCCGCACGATATTGTCTTGGGTGATGTTCGGTCTCAGGTGAATTCAGGTGCAAAGCACATTACTTTTGGTGATCCAGATTTTTTGAACGGACCGCGTCACGCGCAACGGGTAGTGCGCTCACTACACGCTGAGTTCCCAGAGGTGACATTTGATTTCACGGCTCGGATACCGCACTTGTTGCGATATAGTGACCTATTACCAGAAATGGCTGACTCAGGATGCGCGTTTGTTGTTTCTGCCATTGAATCACTGAGCGATGATGTGTTAGCCTCGTTGGATAAAGGTCATGTCAGGGCAGATATTCTTCGCGCGCTTGATCTCCTTGATGATGCGGGTATTCCATTGCGACCTTCGTTGCTCCCTTTTACGCCGTGGACAACCTTGGATGATTATCTTGAATTGCTTGCTTTTGTCCGAGAAAATGATTTAGTGGATTATATTGACCCAGTTCAGTATAGCTTAAGGCTGCTCATACCTCCGGGATCAGCCATCTTGGAAAAACACGCGCAAGCCCCTTGGATTGGGGAGCTGGACCCTGCGAGTTTCAGTTATGTTTGGAATCATCCAGATGGTCGAATGGAAAATTTGCAGAAACAAGTGAGTCTTCGGGTGGCTAACGATGATAGAGCAGGTGAGCCAGTACGTAGTACTTTCGCGGCGATTGAAGAAATAGCTGCTGGTATCGGCTGTGTATCACCTCCTTACCCCCGCACAGTGCCGTCGCGTCGTAAAGTACCTGCTGGTTTGACGGAAAGCTGGTTTTGCTGAGCAGAGCCTGTAAGCGAGTCAGGTTGACTCGCCAAACTCTGGCCGGCTCTGCAAGATTGTTGCTAGTGTGGCTACGTGCTCTGCGAATGCCTGCTGTCCCAGAGCGGTAACAGATATATATGTACGTGGTTTGCGGCCGACAAATGCCTTCTCTACGGTAATGTGACCTGCGGTCTCTAGCGTGCGCAGATGCGAGCCGAGGTTGCCGTCGGTTGCTTCAAGGAAATCCCGGAGAGCAGTGAAGTCCACACGTGAGCCAGAATCTAGTCCGGTCAGTGCTGCCATAATGCGTAGACGTACTGGTTGGTGAATTGTCTGGTTGAGATCATCCATATTGTTCTTGAAAGTCGTTCAAAGGAATGGAACCCTTCCATTGCTCGCAGTTACGTTGGCACTGTATCCGCGCTGAATTCCAGAGCAGTTTATAGAGCTAATCGATGATTGTCAAGTCGTGGTCTTTTCTGGCGGTTGATATTAACGCAACCCATTGGCTCGTGTCGGAATCTATGTCAGGTGCCTTTTCGCTTGCAAGTAGGCTCATACCCGATGCATTGAGAGCATCGTGTGTTTCGCGTTCTTGTTCTGCCAAAATGCCCGCTAGGATCATAATCCCTGTAGGTGCTATTGTCTGAGCAAGACCGTCCTCTAAGAAATGCGTGATGACTCTTGAAAGGATGTTGACCACAACTATGTCAAATTTGGCTTTGCGTTGTACTGCTGTCAGAGAACCCTGAACCAGTATCAAGCTGTTGGATACGCCGTTAGCCCTCGCGTTTTTTTGTGCAGCGTGAATTGCATCTGGATCAGTGTCAAATCCCACTGCAAGGTTTGCACCCAACTTCAATGCTGCGATTGCAAGGATTCCTGATCCGCACCCCAAGTCCAACACACTTTCTCCGGGGCGGAGATACTTTTCGATGGCCGCTAGGCATAGTTGGGTAGAGGGATGCGCGCCAGTACCGAAGGCCTGTCCAGGGTCAATGATGATAGGAACATCTTTCTTGGTAATTCTTGGCTCCATCCATGCAGGGATTACAAGTAGTCTGTTGCCCACCCGTAGAGGTCGGTAGTGCTTCTTCCATTGTGCAATCCAGTCCGTATCACTTACGGGTTTGTAGTCTGCTATGGGAGGTGTCAATCCGGATTCGCGCGCAATTAACTGGAGTGGCCAGAGCTCGCGTTCAATTTCTAACAGGGCGGGTAACAGATTGTAGTCTACTTCTAGGAATGACCTTACTATCAATCTACCACTAGGGGATTGTGTTGGCGTACCAATAGATTCTGGGAAGTTGTGTTTACATACTGGTTCGACTGGTTCTATGGCTACCCCGGAGGGACAATAACGTCCAAGTGCTTCTGCTGATACTTCTGCTGTTTCAGGGTCGACCGTCAGTGAGATTTCGATCCAGCGGTACTCATTGATATTCTCTAGCAAATCATCAAACTGCGTGCGATGTGATGCAGTGGTGCTCACAGACCTAAGACGTCTCGCATTTGCTTGAAAAATCCTTTTTCGTGTTTGTTCTCGCGCGGTTTTGCTCCGTTTTCGAAGGTTTTGTCGAGCTCTGTCAATATCCGGCGTTGGTCTGCGGTCATTTCGGTTGGTACTACAACAGCAGTAATCACAATTTGGTCTCCACGACCTCTGCCGCGTACGTGAGGTACTCCTCTACCACGCAGCCTGAATATTTCTCCTGGCTGGGTGCCAGGTGGGATGTCTAGTCTTTCCTCTCCGTCGATTGTGGGTACCATCACCTCTGCTCCAAGTGCTGCTTGGGAGACATTGATTTCTAGCTCGACGACAATGTCAGTTTGGCGCCTACTGAAAAAAGCATGAGGTGTAACGCTCAAGACTACGTAAAGGTTTCCATTCGGACCACCTTGGTCACCTGGTGATCCTTCTCCGGAAAGTCTAATCTGTGTTTCATCGTCTACTCCAGCCGGAATCTTCACCGAGAGTTTCCGTCTGGCGTTTTCATGACCATTACCTTGACACTGCTTACATGGAGAAAGGACAGCCTCACCACTCCCCCGGCAGTTTGGACAGGCGTTGACGTTCACCATCGATCCTAGGAATGTCTGGCGCACTTGTCGTACCTCTCCGCTGCCATTGCACTGGGAACAGCGCGATGGACTGGTGCCGGGCTCAGCGCGGCTTCCCTTACAACGAGAACAGGTCTCCGGACGTGTAATTTCTATTTCTCTTGTGGCGCCATGTACCGCTTCTTCAAATGTGATGGTTAGGTCATAGCGGAGGTCTGTTCCCGGTCTTGCACCTCTGCGACCATCACGCCGTGCTCCGCCGAAGCCTCCAAAAAACTGATCGAATATATCATCAAATGGAAAGCCGCCTGAGAAATCCATATTGCCCATTCCTTGCAAACCTGCGTGTCCATACTGGTCATAGGCAGCGCGTTTTTCTGGATCGGAGAGAATACCATAGGCTTCGTTGATTTCCTTGAAGCGTGCATCTGCGCCAACATCTTTGCTTACATCGGGATGAAGCTTTTTGGCTAGCCTTCGGTACGCGTTCTTGAGTGTGCTGGGGTCTGTGTCCTGCGGCACGCCCAGAATCTCGTAATAGTCTCGTTTATCTGCCATCTATCGCAACGTTTTTCTGTGATTCCAATATACAAGGTGTGATTTTGGCTGGTGGCACGCCTTCGATTGCACGTTTTTGATCACTCTTCCTTGAATTCGCCCTCAAAAATTTCCTGGTCAGGTTCTTCTTCCTGACCGTCTGGGTCCAAATCTGCTTTCGAATCTTGGGTATTAACATCCGCTTCACTGTCCTGTTGCTGTTGGTGAGCATCCTCACCTATTCTCTGAATTTCCTGCTGTAATGTGTTAGTGGCAGCGCGGATGGCCTCCAGGTCCTCTCCGGCAAGTGTCTTGCGAAGAGCGTCAAGAGCATCTTCCACGCCAGCTTTTATTTCCGGGTCGGCTTGCTCGCCTAGGTCTTTTAGTGCGCGCTCGGCGGAGTACGTGGCTGTATCTCCAGCATTAATTACCTCTATCCGTTCCTTACGTTGTCGATCTTCGTCATGGTGCTCTCTTGCTGCCGATACCATGCTCTCAATCTCATCTTCTGAGAGTCCAGATGACCCTTGAATTGTAATGTTCTGACTACGGTTTGTAGCTTTGTCTTGAGCTGCAACGTTTAATATTCCATCTGAGTCCAAATCAAAAGTAACTTCGATTTGTGGTACTCCGCGCGGTGCCGGAGGGATTCCATCAAGCACAAATTTTCCTAGACTTTTGTTGTCGGTGGCCATTTGGCGTTCGCCTTGCAATACATTAATTTCGACTGAACTTTGCATATCTGAGGCGGTGGAAAATACCTGGCTTTTGCTAGTAGGTATGGTTGTGTTTCGTTCAATTAATGCTGTAGATACGCCGCCAAGAGTTTCTATGCTGAGGGTGAGAGGTGTGACATCTAGCAGAAGGACGTCCGTTACGTCGCCTCCGAGAACTCCTGCTTGGATTGCAGCTCCAACAGCTACCACCTCATCTGGATTGACTTTCTTGTGAGGTTCGCGTCCAAATAGTTCTCTGACGGCTTGCTGTACTGCAGGCATACGCGTCATTCCTCCGACGAGAACAACTTCGTCCACGTTTTCTGGTTTCAAGCGCGCGTCTTCAAGAGCTGCCTGTACGGGCAGCATTGACTGCTCTACCAGATCCGCTGTAAGCTGCTCCAACTTTGCTCGCGTAAGAGTGTAATTCAAGTGTTTTGGGCCGCTAGTGTCCGCAGTGATAAAGGGAAGGTTAATTTCAGTTTGCATTACAGTGCTGAGCTCAATCTTTGCCTTTTCGGCAGCTTCTCTTAGACGTTGCAGTGCTTGACGGTCCTGGCGTAAATCGATGCCATGGTCTTTTTGATATTCGTCTGCCAGCCATTCAAGTACCCGTAAGTCGAAATCATCTCCGCCTAGATGAGTGTTGCCATTGGTGGCACGCACTTCGAAAACACCGTCCCCTACATCTAGAACAGAAATATCAAAGGTGCCACCTCCTAGGTCAAACACTGCAATAGTTTCCTCAGATTTTTCTTCAAGTCCATAAGCAAGGGATGAAGCTGTGGGCTCGTTGATTATTCGCAGCACTTCCAAGCCAGCAATGCGGCCCGCATCTTTGGTAGCTTGCCTTTGTGTGTCGTTGAAGTAAGCTGGTACGGTAATTACTGCCTGAGTAATGGCTTCTCCTAAATAAGCCTCAGCATCATCTTTTAGTTTTGCGAGCACCATAGCTGATATTTCCTGGGGGGAGTATTCCTTTTCACCCATATGAACCCTTAAATCTCCGTTGGGGGCTGCGGAAATCTCGTATGGTGTGTGGCTCATGGCACGCTGTACTTCGGGGTCATCAAATTTTCTGCCGATGAATCGCTTAATGGAGAAGAGTGTATTTTCAGGATTTGTAATAGCCTGTCTACGCGCAACTTGACCCACTAGACGCTCCCCGGTTTTAGTGTTCATGGCTACAACTGAAGGCACTAGTCGGCCACCCTCAGAGCTGGAAATCACTGTGGGCTCCCCGGCTTCCATAATTGACACAACTGAGTTGGTAGTACCGAGGTCGATGCCTATTATCTTACCCATAATTACTGTTTCCTTTGCGTTTTATTTGGCCACGCGCACTTGAGTTGGCCGTAACACGCGCTCACCTAATTGATATCCAGATCGTACGACGGCGATTATAACGTCGGTCTCGTATTCCGGATGCTCTTCTTGGACGATCGCCTCATGGAAATGTGGGTCGAATTCATGCCCTGCTTCGGCTTCAATTGGTGTGACCCCCTCTCCCTCAAGCACAGACACAAGCTTTCGATGTACCATGTTTACTCCTTCACTCCACGCAGCGCCATCTCCGCTGTTTGGCAGCGAATCTAGGGCTAGTACTAGGTCGTCTAGAATCGGGAAGAACATTGTTAGTAAAGATGCGGCAGCGTTCTGGCGAATCAGCTGCATGTCTCGCGTGGTGCGACGTTTGTAGTTTTGGAAATCCGCCAGAGAACGCTGCTGTCCATCTAATCTCTCTGCCGCCAATGCTTCGGCAGCGGCAAGTTTATCTATCAACTGTTCGACAGTGAGTTCGTCCGGTGAAACCTCCGCTATGTCGTCTTCATCATGTACTGTTGCTTCTTCTCCGTCTTCCTGATTGTGTTCAGGAGTTGCGCTTGTTGGCTCATCATCTAGGCTTTTTTTTGTAGGCTGCTCTTTCAGTATATTTTTTTCTTCGTCAATCACAGAATCACTCCATTATTGATGGTCGATTGGGATTCTTCGCTCCGGGGTTGCTTGCTATTTTGCGGCTCCCATTTGTCACCCGTAGCTTTCGTGTACTAGACTGGTCATTAGGTGTGCAACGTGGCGCACGGCTCCTATGGCGCGCTCATAGGCCATGCGCGTTGGGCCAAAAACACCGATTGCACCAGTAGCCACGTTGGGAGAACCGTAACGCGCCAGTACCATAGAGTATTCACGAAGCTCGCTCCAATCTCCTTCTCCGGCGATGACCACCTGTACGCCGCCAATACGTGGACTGAGCGCTGAAGCCAGAAAATCCTCGAGGAAGGTTCGTTTCTCCAGTAGTTGCAGTGCCTTACGCGCCTTGGCAGAATCGGTGAACTCTTGCTCAGAGAGCACATTTTGTACTCCGTCTAGATACAGCTCGCCAGCTACGAACGAATCGGCTTGGCGCATCGTTGTGGCCATTTGTACTAGAATCGTGCGTTCTAACCAGCTTGCGACCGAATTGCTCCTATTTTCGACGGCGTCGGCTCCATGTCTCCGACATTTCTCCGTTAATCGCGATGCGATTTTCGATAGTTCTGCTTGTAATACTGGCTGCTTCAGCGTGCAGAGTTGCTGCAACACTTCTCCACCTTGGAGCACTAAAACCATTAGAATTTGATGCCCATGGGTTGATATGAGCTCAATATGTTTACATCTTGCTTGTGGACTGTGTAGTGCAGTAACTAGTGAGGCGGCTTGTGTGTGATGCGCAAGTACGGCTGCGGCCAGACGGCCCCATTGGTCTACACTGGTACGAGCCTGATGGAACTGGTGGCTTATCAGGCGCCGCTCCGCTGAGGGTAGGGAATCGTCATTTACCAATCGCCCTACGAAGTAGCGGTATCCAGATTCAGTAGGGATGCGACCTGCGGAGGTGTATGGCTGATTGAGGAATCCTAGTCGTGTGAGAGCTGCCATCTCGTTACGTACTGTGGCGGAACTATAGTCGAGCTTGTGTTTCTCCACAAGCCTTTTTGAGCTTACCCCGCTCTTACGGGGGAACTCCACATATTCGCGCACAATCAGGCCTAGTAGCCTTTCTTGGCGACCAGTAAGTGTTTCCATAGGTGTTAGAAATGTCTCAGAGTGCTAATTAGCACTCTCAATATGAGAGTGCTAAGGAATGAAGTCCATGATACCATGAGGGATTAATACGTGTCAAGAAACGCGGTATAATCGTGATTTGTAGTTGTAGGGAGATTATTATGGGTAAACATCCAATTCGGGTGCTTATTGCAAAACTTGGGCTTGATGGCCATGATCGTGGAGCGAAAATCATTGCCCGGTCCTTGCGGGATGCTGGAATGGAGGTGGTCTACACTGGCCTACGCCAAACTCCGGCGATGATAGCAGAGGCAGCCTTGCACGAGGATGTTAATGTGGTAGGTATTTCTATTCTGTCCGGGGCACACAATACTCTACTTCCAACTTTGATGGATAAACTGAGGGAACAAAACTTGGCTCATATTCCAGTTATTGTGGGCGGGATTGTCCCTGATTGTGACGTAAACACTCTGATGGATGCGGGCGTCTCGGCTGTTTTTGGTCCTGGAACACTGACAAGTGATATTGTCACATCAATTGCTAATGTCATTGAGAGTGATCTCCAAGACTGATTATTTGACTTAATTATCCATATTATCTTTTGCACGCCAATGTCTCTAGCAAAAAAAATCATATCTGGTGATCGGAGGGCACTAGCGCGTGTGCTGACTCTTGTAGAGAATGGAGATGCTCATAGTAAGGATATTCTTGCGGAGCTGCATCCTTATGGGGGAAAAGCGCATTTTGTGGGAGTGACCGGTGCTCCTGGTGTGGGTAAATCTAGTTTGGTGAATTTTTTAGCACAATCATTGCGTGTACTGGGGGATACGGTCGGTGTGTTGGCGGTAGATCCCTCTAGTCCTTTTGGTAGCGGAGCGATCCTTGGTGACCGGGTGCGTATGGCAGACTTGACGGGTGATGACGGTATTTACATTCGGAGTATGGCGAGTCGTGGCGCAGTGGGAGGTTTGGCATATGCGACTGGAGCAGCGGCGGATGTGCTTGATGCCGCTGGCTTTAATTATGTGATCATAGAAACTGTAGGTGTTGGTCAGTCCGGAGTTGAGATATCTAACCATGTTCACACCACAATAGTGTTGGTTGCATCTGGCGCTGGTGATGATGTTCAGGCAATAAAGTCTGGTATTTTGGAGACAGCCGATATTTTGGTGGTCAACAAGGCTGACCTTCCTGGTGCTGAACATGTTCTTGCTGACATGAGGTCTAATGTGGTGATGAATCCAAGCCCAGCGCCTAGTGATCATCATGCTAAATCGAAGCAGTTTGATGGCAGTGATTTAGCATGGCGAGTGCCTCTACTGTCCACTGTAGCTAGGTCTGGGGACGGTGTGGATTTGCTGATCAAAAGTTTGCTGCAGCACTGGGAGTATCTGGAGAATAGTGCTGAGATAGACAATCGTCGGCGGACACGCATTCGCGCTATACTTGAGTCTCTTCTTCGTAATCGGTTGTATACTAGGTTCATGGAAGACATTTCTCGAAAGCAATTTGATGCTCTCTTGGAGTCGATTGTGTTGCGGGATATAGATCCTTACAGTGCTGCTGCTAGACTGATTGAAGAAAAATACAAAGCATCTTGCTTGGACAAGGCTTGAGTTATGACACAGACAAACTTACGTGACCCACGCATGTACGGTGAAATTCGACTATACGCCGGTTCCGCCAGCCCGGAGCTTGCCGGGGAAATTAGTGATTATCTTGGAGTACCTTTGAGTGGTCGCGATTTGTTGAGTTTTCCCAACGAGAATCTTTTCTGCAGATTGCACGCTAGTGCACGAGGACAGGATGCTTATGTAATTCAGAGCACAACGTCACCAGTGAATGACAATTTAATGGAATTACTCATCATGCTTCAGACTCTGCGTCTGGATTCAGTTGGTCGGTTAACTGCGGTTGTGCCCTATCTGTGTTATTCACGCTCCGACAAAAAGGATCAGCCGCGCGTGGCCATTGCCGCACGCTTAGTGGCCAACATGATTGAGGTGGCTGGTACAGATCGTTACATGACCCTTGATTTGCATGCTGGACAGATTCAGGGCTTTTTTTCTATTCCTGGTGATGCTTTGACTGCCTTTCACATCTTAAGTGACCATTTTGAACAGCACTCCGAGAATATGCACAATCCAGTCGTTGTGACTGCAGATTTGGGATTTGCAAAGAAAGGGCGCAACTTTGCCGCCAGACTGGGTTTGCCGATAGCATTTATTGAGAAGCGCCGACAGCAAAATGATTCCCGGGCTGAGGCCGTTGGAGTGATCGGAGATGTGAATGACCGCGATGTAATCATTGTTGATGATGAAGTGGATACGGCCGGCTCTGTTACAGAGGCCTATCACATTGTCAAAGACAATGGAGCGCGAGATGTGTACCTTTCTTTTGTGCATGCCGTCCTGTCGGATCCGGCGATCGAACGATTGCAGGCAACTGATTTCAAGGCGATTGTTACCACTAATACAGTACATATTCCTGTGGCCAAGAAGCTTCCCAATATGACTGTGCTGTCTATCGCCCCTTTGCTCGCAGAAGTTATTTTGCGTGCTCATGAGGGTCGCAGTGTCGGAGAGATGTTTAACGAATAGCACGGTAGTATGTTTAAGAAGCTGCTAACAGCGGTCGGGGGAAACCCGACTGAGCGCGACCTGGAAGAGTATGAAATTGTCGCTGATGCAATCTCCGCCTTAGAACCTGAATATCAGGCGCTTACCGATTCTGAGCTTTGCCACAAAACAGACTTTTTTCGAGAGCACCTGAGTAGCGCCATCTCTGGAATTACCGATGAAGAAGCCATAGCCGATGCTGAAGCAATTGCTCTTGATGACATTCTGGTTCCGGCGTTTGCCACGGTCAGGGAAGCTGCAGTCCGTACCATCGGATTGCGCCATTACCCAGTTCAACTAATTGGCGGCCAGGTGCTTCACGCAGGTCGCATTGCGGAAATGCGTACCGGCGAGGGAAAAACTTTGGTGGCGACTCTGCCTCTTTACCTGAACGCGCTTCTGGGCCGTGGCTCGCATCTGGTGACGGTCAACGATTACCTGGCTCGCCGTGATGCGAAATGGATGGGCCCAATATTTCATTTGCTTGGCATGCGAGTTGGTATTCTCCAGGACGCTGGTCGTACTGACAACGCACAAATGGCCTTCGTTTTTGATCCTGAGCACGAGACGTCGCAAGAGGATAGCAACCGTATGCGGATTGTGCCTCGACGTGAGGCTTACGATGCTGATATCACTTACGGTACAAACAATGAATTTGGATTTGATTATCTGCGTGATAATATCGCTAATCGCTTGGATGAAAGACGGCAGGGAATGTTGCATTACGCCATAATTGATGAAGTAGATAATGTACTCATTGATAGTGCGCGTACTCCACTGATTATCTCTGGGCCTGCACAGCACGATCCGACTATGTACGCGGAGCTAGCACAGGTTGTGCGTCAGTTAAAACCTAATCATTATGATATTGATGACCGCGCACGTGGAATATCCATTACCGATGAAGGCTACGATCGGGTTGAAGAACTACTTGGCCGGATGCTCCGTGATCCCGATCGTCCGGAGGACATCACCCCAGAGCAAGCGCAGATTCAATCGCATTTGGAACAGGCGATGCGAGCCGAATTCATTTTTAAGCGGAACAAAGATTATCTAGTGAGAAGCGGTCATGTGGTCATTGTAGACGATTTCACTGGTCGGGTGATGCCAGGACGCCGCTGGTCTGATGGACTACATCAAGCTGTGGAGGCTAAGGAAGGAGTGGATATTCAGGCGGAGAATGCTACATACGCTACCATCACTCTGCAGAACTTTTTTCGCATGTATACGAAGCTTTCTGGTATGTCTGGTACCGCCCTGACTGAAGCTGAGGAATTTGACAAGATTTACAAGATTGACGTTGTTGCAATCCCTACTCATCTTGACTATCGTGCTCGTGTCGACCCTGATTTGACCGAGGTTGCTTTCCGTGAAAATGGCTCGAGATTTACCTTTATTGCGCATGTGAATGACCCTGATATACCATTACTTCACAGGCGTAAAGATTATGATGACCTAGTCTTTCGTACCGAGGAGGCCAAGCTCCGTGCCCTTATGCGGGAAGTACTTACCCGTCATGTACGTGGTCAGCCCATGTTGATTGGTACCACTTCGGTGGAGGCATCTGAACAATTGGCGTCCCGCTTCCGGGGAGATGCCCTACGCATGTTGGCTTTGGTCTGGATACTACGGGATACATGGTTCGAGGCCAATGATCGAGAGGAGGATGGTCGCGTAGTGCCGGAACTTGCGCTGTTCAATATGTCGTTGCAGAAACTGAAGACATCGCAATTGAGACCCCTCGCAAAAGAGCTGAAACTGCGCTTAAATCCTAATTCTGCTGAAAACATCTCGAGGTTGGGCGATATACTCGGCATTGAATCACAGCTGCATTCAAAACTAAGCAAAGTACTTCAGTCGGGTATTTCTTGCCAAGTGTTGAACGCCAAGAAGCATGATGAAGAATCACAAATTATAGCGAGCGCCGGGGAACTTGGAGCGGTTACTATTGCTACTAATATGGCCGGTCGAGGTGTAGATATCAAGCTAGGCGGTGAAATTACCGAAGAGGCGCTTGCCAACGTCAACCGCGTTTTGAAGCGCACGGGCAGCAGTGATCCTTTTAGTATGAATCATGAGGAACGTGCTGAGGCAATCTCCGCACTTTCTTCTGATGACTACGGAATTTATGAAGAGGAGGTGCGGGCATTTCTACAGTATATTGATGACGAACAGAAAGTGCGTGGGTTGGGAGGACTACACGTGGTTGGATCGGAACGCCACGAAGCGCGTCGCATTGATAACCAACTTCGTGGGCGCGCCTCCCGTCAGGGGGATCCGGGCTCTAGCCGTTTCTACCTTTCCCTAGAGGATGAGCTTATGCGTAGGTTTGGCGGTGCCAATGTCTCAAACCTTATGGAGCGCTTGAGCATTGATGAGGCAATGCCTATTGAGCATGGCATTGTGAATAAGAGCATAGAGCAGTCACAGACGAGAGTAGAAGGTGCTAATTTCGACGTGCGCAAACATTTGCTCGAATATGACGATGTACTCAATGTGCAGCGCAACAAATTTTACCAGCAGCGAAATCGTATTTTCCGCAAGGATGACCTCAGCGAAGACATCGAGGCAATTCTGGTAGCTGAAGTGCGAAGACGGGTGACAGCGTCCAGTGCGGATGAGGAGGGTCATTGGCGGTTGCTGGCTTGGCTAGATAGCACTCAACCTACGTTACAGCATCCGGATGGCAGCCTTTTCTTTCCCTTCAGCATAGAGTTGATTCTGGATTCATTGGCGCAGGCGGTACCGGCATTGGGGAACCTCTGGCAGGTGCAGCATCATGCGGGGGATGTTGAAGATTGTGCTCGGGCACTTTCTGGACAACAAACTGAAATTAGAACCACACTTTTGCAAATGGCCCGGAGTGCTGCCGATTTAGCACTGGAACGTATGCTGCTTTCATATGATGCCGAGTTAAATACTCTAGCTGCGCAATTGCCTGAGCGGATACGCGAAAGATGCGAACTTGCAGAAATGACGTATGAAGGAGCTGTGATGGATGCGCGGGAAGCCGGACATGCTTTGCCAGTTACGCAGGTAGCAAGAGAAATGCTCGACACTGCTGGGGTGTCTCTGCAGTTAGGTCGTGAAGAGCTCCAAGAGTTGAACATGGATAACCTTCAGGATAAGGTGAAGACACTCATTGAGAGTGTGCTAGGTATAGAACTGGTTAGTGGTGCAATGCGTCGAATTGAAACGCGTACGCGGTTGGAGTTACTGCTGGACCTGCCTGCTTGGGATCAATTTGACTGGGATGACTGGCACGATAATGTGTTGGAAATACTGGCGATTGAGCAGAATGTTCGCATTGAGAAGCACATTGGCGAAATAGAATACTTCCTTGAGCAGAATGTTACCCATTCAGCAGATATGACGCGCAGTGATTGGGGACGCCTAATTTTAGACTTGGCATATAGTCGTGATGTCAGTTTCCATGAGAAGACTCGTGAGCGGGTGGTTCGTATGGAGCAACGCTTCCCGTATGTGTATCACTCGGCGGAGTTGGTGCATCGAGATGACGATGAAACTTTGTCGAAACATGTGCTAGATCATTTGACGCGGGCAGGTGAAGTGTTGAAACACTCGTGGGGCGAGACAGAATTACAGCGTTTGCATCTGCAGCGTCTCGATGATTTGGATGAAAAGCACGCAACTATGCTGCGCGCTAGGATTGGTAGAACTGAATACGAAGCTATTAAGGGACAACAGCTAAGTGTGCTGTCCGGTAAGGTGCGCGAGGAAGTGCGAGAGGCGCTTGGGCGAGGTGTTGTAATCGGGGCCTATCGACAGATATTACTTTCTATTAGTAGTCAATTGTGGGTGGATTATCTCACGTCTATGGAGGCACTACGTACGTCTGTTGGTCTTGAGGCATATGCGCAGCGCGACCCGTTGATAGCTTACAAGAGTCGTGCATTTGATTTATTTCAACAGCTAATTCTTGATATGCGCAATGGTCTTGTTGCTTGTATGTTTACATCTGGCCCTGGGGAGTTGACCGGCGTCCGTACGGATAGGCCCCAAGACGAATCGAAATCAGGTGGGACCGACCTTGGTCGTAACGACCCATGTTGGTGTGGGAGTGGAAAGAAGTTCAAGAGTTGTCACATGGGACATTCGGGAGACAAAACTGCTCGGTCGGTTAGACACCCTTCGAGGAATACTAAAAAGAAAAAGCGCAAGAAGCGGCGCGCCCGTCGTTAGCGGCTTAATTAATGTGCACTTAGGGCTTGTGCTCGGGTTGGCAACCGGGGCAGAAATATGTACCACGCTGTGCTACTGTAGTACGAGTAATAGGTAGGCTGCATCTGTGGCACGGATCTCCACGTCGACCGTAGACGCGAAAATGGTGCTGTTGGCTCCCACCCTTGTAAACCCAGTCGATGCTGGCACCGTTGTTTCGAATTCCGTCTCGTAATACTCTCCGTAGACTTCGCCACAATAATCGTGCTTGCGCTGGCACGAGCGTATCGCTGCGTCTCATGGGATGTATCCCTGCGAGATGTAGAGCTTCGTCGGTATAGATGTTCCCCATCCCGGCGAGGAAGCTCTGATCGAGTAGTAGAGGCTTTAACATGCGTTTTCGTTTTGCGAGCGAACGAGCAAAACTATTTGACGTGAATTGTTTTGATAATGGTTCTGGACCAAGCCTTGCGGTAATTTCTTCTGCTGTTCTAACTAGATAGACTCTGCCAAATTTGCGTGGATCAGAGAAGCGTAATTGTTGATAGTTGTCCAAGGTCATAATTGTGTGGGCATACTTGTCAACAGTTGTAGATTCTTCGGTTATGTATAAGTCTCCACTCATACGTAGATGAAATAGTAATGCGTCTTCGCTAAGTTGAAAGACGAGAAACTTGCCACGTCGTCTTACTGCTGTAATCCGCTGTCCACGTATGCGCTTGGTGAATACGGCAGGTAAAGGTCTGTCAATCTGACGGGGCCAGCCTATGTGTGTGTTTCTGATGGACCGGCCAACGCAGGGCCCTCGTAACTGACGCACGCGGGTTTCGACTTCAGGTAGTTCAGGCATTGTTTGGCCTTGGCCAGCGTCCATAAAGGGGACACTAGCCTTGTGTTGGAGCTCCCCGGCCAGGACTTGAACCTGGAACCAATCGGTTAACAGCCGATCGCTCTGCCAATTGAGCTACCGAGGAAGGACTTGGGATTATATCCGCAGCAGCATTGGCGTGTCAAGGATTATTCGGGGTAGGAGAGATCAAGTTGAATGGCGGATAGCGCTGCCCTATCCATAAGTACAGCTGTGCTAGTCCATTTTTCGCTTGGTATCGCTCTTGGGTGGAAATCTGTAACTGTGCGAATTCATCCTCGTCCAAAAGCCTGTGATTGCCGTATTTGTCTACCCAAAGATCCAGGGCAAGATCAACTGTGTGGATTTCGGAATTTGCTATATGCGCTGGACGAGTAATGTTGCAATACCAACCTTTTAGATCGTCATCTATATGTGAGTGAATCTGATAAATTGAATACCAATTCTTGGTGAAAAACCATTCTACAAATCGGTCTCCACGCTCGAATACTGCATAACCAAGATCAATGTATGGGTAAAGGTCAAAGTGTGCTTCAATTTGCAGCCAGTCAGCTGTATGCTCACGTAGTTTCCCTGTCCATGTTAATTCCGTCTCACCGGCAATGTTCAATTTACGTACAGTCATGTGGTCGCCGATTTTCATGCATTACCCTTAGGCAACCAGGTTACTGCGTCCGGTGGCAACTTTAGTCGGATTTGCGTGCCCACTTGCGGTAGTTCATCTGGTGTCGGCAACTCGAAAATGAGCGGAGGACTTTGTTTAGGTTGAAGCTGCAGACGTATTGAGGAACCGCGAAAAGAGACTCCCGTCACCTTGCCAAGCAAATTTCCCTGTGGCGATATTATTGCGCCAGTCGGACGCAGAAGTACACTAACAGGCGCGTGACCACCTGATGGCTGTTTATGAAAGTTGGTAAGCGGGTGCCATCCCGCAGCTGGAAGCTGTACACCGATTTCCCCATTCTGTCTTTCCGGTGTGGCTGAAATGATATTTGTCATTCCCAAAAAGCGTGCTACATACTCCGAGGCTGGGTGGGTATAGATCTCATTGGGAGTTCCGACCTGTTTAATCTTTCCGGAGCGCATTATGATGATTCGATCGGCAATGGTGAAGGCTTCTTCCTGGTCGTGGGTGACATAGATTGCTGTCTGGTGAAGGGCACGCAGGATTTGACTCAATTCGCTGAGTAGATGCTCGCGCAATGGGCGGTCAAGTGAACCTAGAGGTTCATCCAACATCAATAGACGTGGTTGTGGCGCTAGTGCTCGTGCTAGAGCTACCCGTTGTTGCTCGCCCCCAGACAGAGTGTTCACATCACGATGCGAGTAGTTCGTAAGACCGACCTTTTTGAGAATTGTAGTGACTTTCTGCTGTATGGTTGTCAGTGGAAGACTCTGTTGCTGTAGACCAAATGCGACATTGCCGAAGACATCACGGTGCGGGAAAAGTGCATAATCTTGGAACATCAGGCCGAAATTGCGTTGGTGTGGCGGGATATCCGTAATCGGCTTACCGTCAAAGCATACTGTGCCGTCTTCTGCCGTCATGAGACCCGCGATAATGTTTAGGAGAGTTGATTTTCCGCATCCGCTAGGACCGAGTATTGCGACAATCTCTTCTTTTGCTACTGAGAAGGAAACTTCACTCAGTGCCGCAGTTTTATCAAAGGATTTGGAGACACACTGGATTTCAAGCATTTGGGTTTAGATTTCTCCGGTGTGACCAAAACGCAGTGATTCAATAGCTAACATTCCGCTTCCGCAGAATATCATCAAGATTGTACTCAATGCTAGTGCTTGACCGTAATTGAGAGCACCGGGTTGCGATAGGTAACGATAGATTGCAACCGGGACAGTGGGGAATTCTGGCCGGGATAGGAGCGCGGTTGCCCCAAACTCTCCCAAAGAAATGGTGAATGCAAAAGCTGCGGCTACTATTGCTGCTCGTCCAACAAGGGGTAGGTCAATTTCACGCCATACACGTGCTGGACTACTGCCTAGAACAGCGGCGGCGTGCCGTAGTTGTGGTCTTATACTCTGCCACGCTGGTAGCAAGCTGCGGATGACAAATGGGAAAGCTACTAAGGTATGTGCTAGTGGTAGCAATAGAGGGGAGGCACGGAGGTTAAGTGGTGGGCGACTGAAGGCGATAATGAAGCCAAATCCAAGAGTCACTGCAGAAGTGCCTAAAGGGAGCATTATGATTGGGTCTAGCCACCGGGCCAATCGTGTTTTACGTGCCAGCATTCCTGCGGTAGGTATGCCTAGTCCTAATGATAGTACTATTGTTAACAACGCGTTTTTCAAGGATATCCCGATTGTTTCAATTGGCGTGATGAAAAAGAGTGCCTGTTGTCTGTTGATAAAAAGTTCACGATAGTAGTTTAGGGTAAAGCCTGTTGTCAGGACACCGCGCTCAGCTCTGTCTGCTTCGAGTTTGAAGGTAGAGCGGACCACTAGGGCACCTAGCGGAGCAACCAGCAAAGCTAATAAGCCGATTATTATTACCCAGGCAGCTAGACGCGTACGCCATTTCCTCAATTTACGCTGGGTTGTCTGCGCTGTTTGTGTTCTTAGAGGTCGACTAATACGAGCTGCCATACGGGTATATGCGAAAGTAAGTCCTAGGGTACATAGTAGTTGTATCAGACAGAGAAGCGCCGCCAGAGGCATGTTGAAAAAATTGAGAGTCTGACGATAGATGGCGACTTCAAGCGTAGCGAAACGGGGACCTCCTAGAATCAGGATGACCCCAAAGGAAGTGAAATTGAAGATGAAGACCAGTATGGCGGCAGTTAGTACAGCCGGTCCAAGTATAGGAGCAGTGATACGGGTGAATGTACTCCACGGCGTGGCGCCTAATGTACGTGCGGCCTGTGTCAAATGCGGATCCAGTCGTGCCCAGAAATCTCCCACCAGTCGCATTACAATGGTGGTATTGTAGAATACGTGCGCAAGCAGAATAGCGTACAAAGTATTAACGACTATTAGTGGAGGTGTCTCCAAATGCAACGCGCGCATCAATCCTAGATTGATCCACCCGCGTGCTCCCAGAAGCGCATTGAACCCGGATGCCACAACAACCGTGGGCATCATGAAAGGAATCGCTGTCAAGGTGCGGAGCAGCGCTTTGCCTCGAAAACGGTATGTGCCGATCAGGTAAGCTCCCGGAAGACCGACCAGCAGTGTGAGTATCGTGGAAAGGCATGCTTGCCATATGGTAAAAGTCAGCGTGCGGAAAATATAGGAGTCTCTTAGATATTCTAGGGCACTGACTGTACGCTCCACATCAGCAAGGCTGTATGTAAGGACAGCGCCCAGAGGATAGAAGTAGAACACTCCTAGGAATGAGAGAGGTAGCAACCAAAGCGCAGGTCGCAGGTAAACCGTCAAAGTTCTTGTCCTTCGGCTTACATCTGAGTCTCTAGTATTTAACATTGATTACAGGGGCAATCATCGCAGCATGATGTTACTCCAGGCTTGTATCCATGCTTCGCGGTACTTGTTGATGTCATTGGGTTCGACAACTGCCGGCTGCGCGGCGATTTGTGCGTGCTGGATGAATTCTGCCGGTAGTTCTGCTAGAGGGTTTACTGGGAACATGAACATTTGCATTGGTACATCGTTCTGGAAAGTGGAAGTTAACATGAAGTCAATCCATGCTTCCGCAAGGTCGCGGTTCTCAGTATCACGCAATATGCCAATGAATTCAATTTGACGGAAGCATGTGTCAGGTGCTATTACACTGCCGGTGGGTGCTTCTTCTGGGGTTTCTTCAGCAAAAATCACCTCGGCAGGTGGACTGGAAGCATACGAGACTACTAATGGGTATGGGCCTTGTCCACTGCTACCGCTGAACTCGGTGAAATAGGCTGTCTCCCAGTTTTCTACGACTTTGACGCCGTTGGCGCGTAGCTTGGTCCAGAAATCCAAGTATCCATTCGGGCCAAAATGTCCTATGGTGGTCAATAGAAAGGCTAATCCCGGCGATGAGGCTGCAGGATTTTCAACCACCAACAAGTTTGCGTATTCCGGAGCGATCAGGTCTTCTAGGGAATCTGGTATTGGCAGATTGTTATTCCTGAAATAGGTTTTGTCATAGTTTATGCAGACGTCTCCATAGTCCACTGGCGTGACACGATGCATCTCATCCAACTTGAATTCAGGGGGTATCTCTGATAGCAACGGTGAGGAATATGGTTCTAGGATGTCAGCTTTGAGTGCACGTGTTAGCATCGTGTTGTCGATGCCAAATATTAGGTCTGCCAATGGAGCGTCTTTGTTAATTATGGCCTGACTTAATACTGTGCCTGCGTCTCCGGAAGTTATAATCTGCAAAGCAACGTTGTGCTGTTCCTGAAATTTAGCAACTACTTCCTCAGATACCGCAAATGAGTCGTGTGTCATCACGGTCAGTGTTTGTGTCTTGTCCGTGGTGGGAGTGGCACCCCCACACGCGGCCACAAACAGAGCGAGCGCAGCATTTATGAGTATATATTTTTGTTTCACTTTTGTCTCCGTGTTATATTGTTCAGCACTATGCAGATGAGTAATCCCTCTTGGAGTGATATGGTTGCCTCAGATGCCGTCATTATGTTGCTGACGCCTAGCGTTGCCCCAAACGGCAGGTGTCCACGTTGCAGTGGGTATTCCAATCCGCTGGTGGTTAATGTCTTCACATCTCCTCTGATGGGTATGAGTGATACTATGTCTCCCGGGCTTCCTTGAATGACATGTGGTTCTCCCGGGCGCAGCAGCGTAATTTCTTGATCACCGTCTATGAGTTGGATGTTCGCCGCTGAGAAACGTGGCATGCCCAGCAGCATCAAATTTGCAAGAGCATGATCCAAGCGGCCACCCAACGCAGCAAGGATTAGAATGTTACGGATTTTTCGTTGGATTGCTAGGTCAACCGCCAACTCCAGATCAGTTGCATCTTTGTTAATTGGGTGACGGTATACTTGTGTGTTGGCATTCGTAATTTGGTCCACTTCTGTACCCGATAACGAGTCGAAGTCTCCAATCAAAATATGGGGCATGCAACCGGATTCCAAGCAATAACGACCGCCACCATTTGCAGCAATGATAAGATCATCGGCGTGCAGTAGCGATGCCATGTCTATGCTGGTGGCCATTACTCCATTTGCTACGATGACCGCACGTGTGCTGTTCTCTAAATTCCCATTCTTGTCAATAACAAGAAACCACCTTTCTGGGGAGGAGAGGTGGTTTGCGTAATCGTAGTTTTCCCTTCGCCGGCATTACCCGGAGCAGGTTCCGTGGGTCGCAGGGCGGGGCCTGCCTCTCAGTCTGAAACTATAGACTCCCCAGTGTTATTATGATGTGCGGAAATTATATCATAGCCCGCAGCGGCCTGTACATTGGTTGCTGCGCCGTTCTCCGCCCCTTATAATTATGTCAATCCATGGTCTCTCGAGATATGAAAACTCTTTATCTGATTGATGGCCACGCACTGGCGTACCGTACTTATTTTGCGCTGACAGGGTCAGGGTTCCAAGGGAGTTCGCGCAGCGGCGAGCCTACAGCAGGAGTGTTTGGATTCACATCGGTGCTACTGCGTCTTCTGGAAAAGGAATCGCCTGATTATTTGGCAGTGAGCTTTGATGTTGGTAAGACTTTTCGTGACGATATGTTTCCCGACTACAAAGCTACGCGTGAGAAAATGCCTGATGACTTGCGGGCACAAATCGAGCGTATCCATGATGTTGTGACTGCCTTCAATATCCCAGTGTTCACAGAGGAGGGTTACGAGGCCGATGATGTACTCGGTTCACTTAGTCGGCTTGCAGCGCTTGATGGTGTGCGCGTAGTTATCGTTACCGGCGACCGTGACTTGCTGCAGCTTGTCACCGATCAAGTTTTCGTCAGTCTGCCAGGTAACAGTTTAGCGGACGCACAGCTTTATGGCCCTCGTGATGTGGCCCAAAAGTATGGTGTGACTCCGGAGCAGTTTGTCGATTATAAGGCACTAGTGGGCGACAAATCTGACAATATACCTGGTGTGCGCGGAGTGGGGGAAAAGACGGCCAAAGTATTACTGCAACAATATTTGACTTTGGACAACGTTTATAAGCACCTAGACGAGGTAGCCCCACGTTTTCAGAAAAAGCTTGTGGCGGACAAGGACAACGCTTTTTTGTCCAGAAAATTGGCAGCGATTGTGACTGACCTGCATCTGGATTTTGACCTTGAATCCTGTGCAGTGCCAGCGGATGGAAATTTTGATCGAGCTGCGGTGGTGGAGCTCTTTCGCGAACTTGATTTCCGTACTCTGCTCAGGCGTCTGTCAGTTCTGGGTATAACGCAAGTTGACACTTCCGCATTGACCGATGGCAAGCAATTGGGATTGTTCCCGAGTGTTTCTGAACATGGTGACTCTGATGCTGCGTTCGAGACTGCACCGACTGACACTACTGTTGTGGACGACTTAGTGTCTCTGCGGAATCTCGCAGATAAACTTGCAGCAGCGAGGGTAATCGCTTTTGATACTGAAACTACGTCCACAGACCCGATTAACGCTGAATTGGTAGGCCTATCCTTTGCCGTCGAACCAGGTAAGGGTTATTACGTACCCGTTGGTCATCATGAGGAAGCTGCTCCGGGTGGACAGTTGGATTGGGAGCAGGTACGCGATTCACTTGCTGGTCCGTTATCCGATACAAATATCGAGAAGGTAGCACATAACGCGAAATATGATTATATCGTGTTGCATCGCAATGGAATCGAGGTAACTCCGCTAACTGTTGACACAATGATATCTGAGTGGTTGTGCGATCCCGGGTCTCGTAACAAGGGCTTGAAGAATCTTGCATGGGCGCGTCTAGGTTTGGAAATGAAAGGTATTGAAGTGCTCATAGGCACGGGCAAGAAGCAAATAAGTATGGCTGATGTGCCAGTGAAGGATGCTGCTACCTACGCAGCCTCTGACGCTGATGTGACGTTACGCTTGCTACCTCTTCTCCGAGCTGAACTGGAGAAAAATGATGCTGTCAGTTTACTGAAGCTGGAGATGGAAACAATCCCTGTGTTAGCACAGATGGAAATGAACGGGGTGCTTCTTGACAGTGGTTATCTAATCAAGCTGGGTGTGGAATTGGAGGAACAGCTTAAAGGTCTTCGTGACGACGTTAGGCAGATGGTCGGATATGATTTTAATCTGAACTCCACGCAACAGCTCTCCAAAGCCCTTTTCGAGCATATGGGTATTGTGCCGCCGCGTGGCACAAAGCGTACTGCCTCTGGGCATTTTTCCACAGCTGTTGGTGTACTAACGGAATTGGCAGCAGAATATGAAGTGGTTCGAGATCTTTTGCGATTCCGAGAATTGGCGAAATTGAAATCTACGTATGTTGATGCACTTCCGATGGCGGTCAACAAGGACACCGGACGAGTGCATACGTCTTTCAATCAGACCGGTACTGTTACTGGAAGGCTGGCTTCTTCCGAACCTAATCTACAGAACATACCAATTCGTAGCGAGGTCGGGCGGCAGGTGAGAAGGGCGTTTGTTGCACCGCCTGGAAGCAAACTCGTGGCTATGGACTATTCTCAGATCGAGCTCAGAGTCGCTGCACATTTATCCGAAGATGAATTCCTGCTTCATGCCTTTGAGCGTGATGAGGACATTCATTCGGTTACGGCTGCTGCCGTGTTCGATGTTGCGCCAGATCTGGTAACCGCCGACCAACGCCGGCATGCAAAAGCGGTGAACTTTGGGCTTCTGTATGGTATGGGGCCTTTCCGTTTAGCTAGCTCTACTGGAATCACGCTTGGCGAGGCGGAGGAATTCATCGAGACCTATTTCTCCCGGATACCTGGGATAAAGCTATATCTGGATACCGTACGTGAACAGGCGCAGCGAGATGGGTATGTAACAACCTTATTGGGGAGGCGTCGCTATTTCCCGCTATTGCTGACAGCAGAGACCAGTGACCAGAACGCGCGCGCGCGCGCTGAGCGAGAGGCCATCAATGCACCCATTCAGGGAACGGCAGCCGATATCATCAAGCTGGCAATGGTTGAGGTGGGTCGGCAGCTGTCTGCGGGTCTGTCCGATGCGAGTCTGTTGCTGCAGGTCCACGATGAGTTGCTCTTCGAGTGCCCGGATGGCGAGGTGGATGCACTTGTGGGATTGGCGCGCCCAATAATGGAGGACGCTTTCAAGCTGGCCGTGCCGCTCAAGGTTGATGTTCATGTGGGCCAAAATTGGGAGCAAATTAAGGCATTTCCCTCGGATTGAAAAACACTTTGTGATGATAAGGTGGCTTCCCCCGGCAGCCGCATTACTTGCGGTGTCTCTCTGGGCTCTTTCGTTTGTTGCAATCAAGGTGGCACTGTCTGAGATGCGTCCAGAAAGCATGATATGGCTGCGTCAGCTACTGGGAGCTCTCACAGCAGGCATTATTGTGTGGGTACGTGGTTCATGGGAGAAGCCAGCTCGTAGAGATTTGTCTCAGCTTGCGCTAGCCGGCTTCGTGGGTGTCGTGCTTCATCAGTGTTTTCAGGCATACGGCATGCTTACCACAACGGCGACTGTCTCAGCGTGGCTTTCGGCGCTGTCCCCAGTGCTTATGGCAGCAATGGCATGGATATGGTTGCGCGAACAGTTCGTGCCACGACAGGCTCTTTGGATACTTCTGGCCGGCCTCGGAGCAGTGATGGTGTCAGCCGGTAGTTGGCAAAGTCTGCTGCTCGGCAGTTTCGGCAAACGCGGGGATTTGCTCGTGCTTGCTAGTGCTATTGCTTGGTCGCTGTATGCAATTTTGCTTAAAAGGTTGGTGCGCACCCGGAGAGCGAGCAATGTGACGCTGGCCACGTTGTTTATTGGGTGGTTGTTGCTGCTGCCGCTCTTTATACTGCGTCATAGTTGGCTTGATTTTGCCCATATAAGCCGATCGGGATGGGCGGCGGTGCTAGTGCTTGGAGTTGGAAGTACCGGGGTGGCAAGTATTTTGTACAATTACGCCCTCAAGAATATGTCTGGTACATTAGCGGCCATCCTACTATACCCTGAGCCGTTGCTGACAGCGGCCATCGCTGGCGTTTTGCTTCGAGAAGATTTCACGCCGGCGATGGCCGCTGGCGGTTCTCTGATCCTATTCGGAGTGTGGCAAGTGGAGCGTATCGCGGGGCGCGCTAGGAACGTTTTTCAACAGGAATAGCGGTTTACTAACGTGGCCATGATACAATGTGGATGTGGCCCAAAATTGGAGGTTTCTCATGATGGAGGGCGCCCAATTACTCCGGATCATATACATTGAGTTCTGTCAGTTTCCCGCTCGTCATGAAAATCACGCGTTCGGCTATGTTGGTGGCTCGATCACCGATCCGCTCTAGATTATGTGCTACGAAGAGCACTGATAGTAGATGGTCAGTTGACTTACTCGCGTCGCGTGTCTCCGCCACTGTTTTGTGAAACAGTAAGCGGTACTGGGTGTCCAGATTGTCGTCGTTTGCCGCGACAGCGTAAGCTTTACTCGCATCTCTTTGGATGAAAGCCTCTACGGAGCGACGCAGCATATCCCGGCATTGGGTGGATATTTGAAAAATCCCTCCAGGCACATCCCTTTTTGGTACCTCTTCTACACGAACTGCTAGTCTTGCGATTCCAGCAGCATGGTCTCCCATACGCTCCAATTCCGTGACGATGTTCATGCCGGTTACTATCATGCGCATGTCACCGGCAACTGGCTGCTGTGTGACCATGATCTGCAGACATCTTTCCTCGATCTCGAAACGCTTTTCGTTGATTATTGTGTCTTCGCTGATGATTTGCTGAGCTAGTTCTATGTCGCAATTGGAATACGCTTGTACGCTCTGCTCAATGGCGGTGTCGATTTTGCTGCTCAGTCGCACGAGATCGTCAGTCAGCGCGTTCAGACTGTCATCTAAGGTTACGCGGGTTTGGATGTTGTCCATGACATTTCTCCTTTGTCAAAGATGTCTCAGGCAGGTAGGTGAGGCACTCCTCCAGTTTCAAGCCCAATGGCAAAATCATGCGGCAGCCCGCTCGCTCGTACGGCGTGCGCGGTCTTGGCCACATCGTAATCCACTCGCCTAAACTCCACGTCTATTGTGCCTGTTCCCAAGGTTAGCATAACATATCCTGCACGCGGGTCACCATCTTTTGGTTTGCCGACAGATCCTGTGTTGACAAACAATGTGCCGCCTACTTGTTTTTTATAATGCATGTGCGTGTGTCCGAAGAGCAATAAATCACAATTGGCTGCTTTGGCAATGCGCGCAAATGTAGCCTCCGGACGGTCGGCAAACATATATTCATTTATCGCTCTGGGGCTGCCATGCACGAACAAAAGGCGTTTCCCAGCATGTTTTGCTTCTATAGTCATTGGGAGATTTCGCAGGAAGGTTTTATTCTGTGGACTGGTATGTTCTCGCGCCCACTTCAAAGATAAATTGCCGAGCGCAATATCAGCTGGGTGCTGATATACGCATCCACAGTCACCTAGATCAAACCCTACACCTTTATCATAATTACCCATTAGCGTTGGCACGTTGTTGGTGCGAACAAACTGTACTACTTCGTTGGGATGTGGTCCGTAGCCCACCAGATCGCCCAAGCAATATATTTCCTCTGGATGTATAGTTTTGATATCCTTCCATACAGCATCAAGTGCTTGCTGGTTAGCATGAATGTCGGAAAACAGAGCGATTTTCATTATTATCCGAACCGTCCGGTTATGTATTCTTCGGTGCGCTGCACGGTCGGTCGTGTGAAGATGGTGTTGGTTTCATCAAATTCCACCAGTTCACCCAGCCAGAAAAATCCAGTCTTGTCAGATACCCGGGCAGCCTGCTGCATGCTGTGTGTGACGACTACAATAGTATATTGCTCCTTTAGCTGGCGCATCAACTCCTCTACTTTGGTGGTGGCAATTGGGTCTAGCGCAGAACAGGGCTCGTCCATCAGGATGACATCTGGTTTCACTGCTAGCAAACGAGCTATACATAGTCGCTGTTGTTGACCTAGGGAGAGCGACAAGGCCGGACTTGTCAGTGTCGTGGCTACTTCGTCCCACAACGCTGCGCCACGCAGGGAATCCTCCACCAACTCTTGCAAATTCCTCCCCGATACTGTTCCCAGAACGCGAGGCCCGAAGGCTACATTGTCAAAGATAGATTGGGGGAACGGGTTGGGTCTTTGGAAGACTAAGCCTACGCGTTGACGTAACTCAGTCGTATCAGCGTCTGGGGCGTATATATCCCGCCCTTCCAGTCTAATACGACCACTTATTTCGGTATCAGGAATTGTGTCATTCATACGGTTAAGGCAGCGTAGAAAGGTGGATTTTCCGCAGCCAGAAGGCCCGATTAGCGCAGTGATTTCGCGTGGCATAATATCGATGGACACGTTATGTAGTGCCTGAGTTGCTCCGTAATGGAAGTTGAGCATCTCAATCTGAAATGTCGGTTGTAATGTCATTTCTATTCCCATTTTGCCTAACCAAATCTTCCGGTGATGTAATCTTCGGTCTTTTTGTTGCGCGGTGCGCTGAAAAGATCCTCGCCTCTGTTCCATTCCACTAGTTCACCCTGAAGCATGAATGCGGCCCAGTCTGCGATGCGCGCAGTCTGCTGGATACTGCTTGGCGCGATGATCACAGTGTAATCCTGCTTTAGTAGTTGCAGCGAGGCCTCTACTTTTGCGGTTGATATTGGATCCAGACCGGATGTTGGTTCATCGAGCATCAGAACTTCGGGCTCTAGGGCCAGCACGCGCGCGATACACAGCCGTTGTTGCTGTCCTCCGGAGAGTGCTATGGCCGGGTCTCCCAACCTATCTTTGACCTCGTCCCACAAAGCGGCTGCTCGCAGACTCCTTTCCACTGCATCGTCGAGCCGTGAGCGTCGATTTTCTCCGGCGAGTTCCAGTCCGTATCGGATGTTCCGGCTTATGGAAAAGGGTAAAGGGATGGGTTGCGCAAATACAATGCCAACTCTTCGGCGTAGCGTGACTACATCGATGTTGGAACTAAATATATCAACTCCATCGAGCAGTACGGATCCGCGGGTACTGACATCCACCATATCGTTAAGTCTGTTGAGCGTGCGTAGCAGCGTGCTCTTGCCGCCACCTGCGGGACCAAACAGCGCGGTGATGGCGTGGATTGGGATATCGAAATGAATGTCGCGCAGCGATTCGGTGCCGTCATCCTCGTAACGCACGTAGAGATGGTCGATACTAATTTTGGTTTCAGTCTTAGCTATGTTTACCATTGTCTTTTCCGGCGCTGCCAGCTCCGCACGCTGGCAGCTAATATATTCATAGTTAGCACAAAAACGAGCAATACGGATGCAGTGCCATATTGAATCTGAAGGGGCATACCGGGGACCTGGGTAGAGATGACAAATAGGTGGTAGGGCAATGCCATGGTCTGGTCAAAAATAGAACTAGGTAAACGTGGCAGGAAGAATGCTGCTCCAGTAAACAGAATCGGTGCGGTTTCTCCTGCGGCCCTATTCAGTCCGAGTATTACTCCGGTCAGGATACCGGGCATTGCCTGCGGAAGTACGATGCGACGAATAGTCTGCCAGCGCGTGCCGCCCATGCCAATACTAACCACTCGGAAGCTCTGTGGAACAGCTCGTAACGCTTCCTCCGCAGTGCTGATTATCACCGGAAGAGTCATAATTGAAAGTGTCAGACAGGCAGCTATGATGGACGAGCCAAGCTTTAGGAAGAGTACAAATAGTCCCAGTCCGAATAGACCGTAGACCACAGATGGGATACCAGCAAGATTGACGATTGCCACCCTGATAGTGCGCGTCCATGCGCTTTCACGTGCATATTCAGAGAGATAGATGGCTGCGCCCAAGCCGAGAGGGACCGAAATGAGCCCGGTGCCAATTGCGAGATAGGTAGTCCCGACTATGGCTGGCCATATTCCTCCAGCACGCATTCCATCACGAGGCATTTCCACTATAAATTCCCATGAGATAGCCTCAGCGCCGGAGATGAAAATTGCGCTGATAACTATGATAATAGGGGCCACTGTCAGCAGCGTGGCACTGCCGATGACCATGAAAGCGATGCGTTCTGTTTGATATCGAGACAAATGCATGTGTGGTTATTCCTGTGTCAGGAGAGTAATCTCTCCGACCTTCTACGTGCTCGGAATAGCACTGCTGAAGCGGTTAAATTGACCGTCAGACTAATCAGGAACAGTGCCAGTCCGATATAGAATAGTGCGTGATAATGTACGCTGCCATTTGCTACCTCACCCATTTCAGCTGCGATGGTCGCTGTCATGGTGCGTAGCGGCATAAATATTGCGCTCAATCCTGAAGCGATCTGCGGGGCGTTTCCCGTGACCATCATCACCGTCATGGTTTCCCCAATTGCGCGCCCAATGCCCAGCATTGTCGCGGTCAGTACTCCTGAACGGGCAGCGGGTACAGTTATGCGCCAGATAGTCTGCCAACGGGTGGCTCCCAAAGCCAGAGCTGCATCACGGTAGGATTTGGGTACTGTATCCAGTGCATCTTCTGCAACGCTGACAATGGTTGGGATGGCCATGCCTGCTAGCAGCACCGCGCCTGTGAAAGCTGTAAGTCCAGTCGGAATGTGCAATATTTCTCGTACCAGCGGAGCCAACACAAGAATCCCTAGGAAACCGAGAACTACTGAGGGAATGCCCCCCAGAACCTCTACCAGAGGTTTCAGGAATTCGCGCAGCCAGCGAGGTGCTATTTCGGATATGTACACTGCTGTCATCAGACCAAACGGGACAGCAATCAACGCAGCTCCAAGAGTGATGACTAGTGACCCAGTTAGTAGTGGCAAGGTGCCGAAGTAATCCTCGATTGGATACCAGCGGCGGCTAAATAACTCTGAGATAGATATCTCGTTGAAGGTCGGCAGCGCCTCCCGCATCAGAAATATAAAAATCAAGGCTACGAATACTACAGCTGAATATCCTGCTACCCGCACCAATGCCTCCAACAGAATCTCCAACGGTTTACGGTGCGTGGATTTGCGTGTAGTGGTAGTCATAACCCTTGTCCCATCTTCCGGATTCATGTGCATGAGCGAATCATTTGAGAGGCACGAAACCCAAGCTCTTGACAATCGCTTGGGCGTCCGGACCAAAAATCCAATCCAGGTAATCTTTAGTTGTTCCGCGCGGTTCACCAGGTGTATACATATAAAGCGACCGTGAGACCGGATAGCTGCTATCCATAACAGTCTCTACAGTGGGTGACACATATGGTCTGGTGTCGTCTACGGCGAGAGCAATAGTTTTTACAGCATCTGTGACATAGCCGAGTCCCTCGTACCCAATGGCGTTCCTATTCTGGGCAATTTCTGCCGTGATGCCCTCTGATGAAGGCAGCAGCAATGTACTGGTCGAGAACAGGGCCTCATCTTTTTTGTCGCCCATGCGGACCACTGCTTCGAGAAAATAAACGTGGGTGCCCGAATTAACCTCACGCGAGAGTCGTACGATAGGTCGATCTTCGCCGCCCACTTCAGTCCAGTTGTTGATCTTCCCGCTGAAAATGTCAGCTACTTGTTGCATTGTTAGTCTATCTATCGGGTTATCAGGATGGACAATTACCGCGATACCATCGCTCGCTATCACAAATTCCACTGGAGTTATACCGTTTTCTTTGGCATTTGCGATTTCTTTATCTTTCATTCTACGGGAAGCGTTAGCGATGTCTACTGTGTTGTTTATCATCGCAGCAATGCCAGTGCCTGAACCTCCGCCCGTCACGGAGATGTTTACGTCAGGGCGCACTTCGTGGTAGGCTTCGGCCCACGCGAGAGCTAGATTGACGATTGTGTCGGAACCCTTGTTGGTCAGAATATTATCTATGACTGGTATTTCGTCTTTAGTCTGCTGTTGGATAGAACTGCAAGCACATAAGATGATTGTAGCAATTGTCAGTGCAACGAAGTGTCTGCAGTGGTTTAGGGAGTGCATGTGCGGACTATACATTAATCAGATTATCTGAAGGTAAAATGTGTATTAAATAGGATGCATCGTTTGTTTAAGGATTCTTAATTGAAACCAAGTACTCTGGCAGCTTGATCCGCGGCTGTTTGTAGTTCAGGTTGCGTCGGCACGTATTAAAGTTAGGCTTATCTGAGTACCTCCACTCGGAGTATTTTCAGCCCAGATTGTGCCACCGTGGGCTTGTATCACATGCTTGGCAATTGCCAGTCCTAGGCCGGTACCGGCACCGTGCCGGGAGCGGTCGCCACGATAGAAGCGCTCGAATATACGTGGCAGATCTGGTGTGGGGATACCAGGGCCGCTATCGAGCACGTCGATGCGCACCTGTTCGTCTTCGGTGGTTGCTCGTACGTTCACCAAACTATTTTCTGGGGAGAATTTAATGGCATTGTGTAGTACATTGCCCAGCGCACGATGCAATTGGTCTTGGTCCGCCAAGACTGGAGTTTCTGGCAGCGCATCGTAGCGCAACAGAATAGCGTTGCGCTCGGCCTGTGGACGGAACCGGTTTATGGCTGTTTTCACCAGTGGCGTCAATTCTGTGGAGACCAACTTCACGGAGGCGCGTCCGGATTCAATACGCGAGATGTCCAATAGTTCTTGAGCCATATGCTGCAGCGTTTCAGTTTCCACCATAATGTTCTCCAGCGCGCTACTGGTCTCAGCGGGATGTTCGCGGGATTCAAGGGTTTCCAGAAGCAGCCTTATAGCGGTCAGAGGGGTACGCAGCTCATGGGATATATTTGCCACCAGATCGCGCCGTGCTTGGTCGAGATACTGCAGACGCGAGACATCGGTCAGGGCAAGGGCAGTACCACCTTCAAAGGTTTGCGCACGTACTCGGAAGGTGCGTTCGTGAATTTGTGTCTGCCACTCCAATGGTTCCTCCAAGTTTTCCAGTGGCTCCTCCAAACTGTCCGCAGCAAGTGCTTCTTGGCAAAATTGTTCCAATTCCTCAGAGCGCGTGTAGGATACGAGACTGACATCGGTGTCCGGCATCATACCGAATAGGTCCTCTGCACCCGGGCTACCGAAGCGTACATTTAGGTTAGTATCAACAAACAATATCACCTCCAGGAGGGCATTTCCTGCAGCCTGCCAGCGTGCTGAGTTTTCTTTCGAGGCTGCGATCGCAGTTTCAAGATTGTGTCTGAGTTGCTTAATGGTGTGATTAAGCGCAGCAGCGTCTCGTCGTGTCTGCAGGCGATGGCGTGTAAATGCAGTGGCCGTCAGCGCTAATGCTAATATTAGAACCCAGGTGAGCGAAGTCATGCTTCGAATCGGTATCCTATTCCGCGTATGGTTACAATGCGCTGTGGTTTCGATGGCTCATCCTCGATTTTCTCGCGGAGCCATCGCACATGCACATCTACGGTGTGTGTGCTGCCAACGTAGTCGTAACCCCACACCTTTTCGAGTAACAGGTCACGGGAGAGTACAGCTCCACTGTTTCGCATGAGTTCAGCTAGCAGGTTGAATTCCTTCTGCGTTAGATGGATTTCGTCTTGACCAAGGGTTACTCTATGGGAGCTCAGGTCAAGTTTGAGTGTGCCGGAAACTAATCTCAGTTGGTCTTTTGCATTGCCACTGCGAGACCGACGTAACAGCGAACGTACCCGCGCCAAGAGTTCGCCAAGACTGAACGGTTTCACTACATAATCATCCGCCCCGGTTTCTAAGCCAATGATCTTGTCCATTTCGGTGCTGCGAGCGGTCAGCATGATTATGGGTATGTCTGAGTCACGACGCAAAGCCCGACAAAGCGACAAACCGTCCATTTCGGGTAGCATGAGATCCAAAAGTACTAGGTCGGGTTTGGTGTCTCGGGCTTTGCGCAAACCGGAGAGCCCATCTGTAGCTGTCACCACACTAAATCCTTCGTCTTGCAAGGCTTGCGTGATTGTCTCTCGTACCGTGGTTTCATCCTCGACCACGAGGATTCTGGCATCTTCTGGTCTTTGTCGTCGGTCTGTAGCGTGATAGTTGGTATCAATCATTAGAAATAGAATACCGTGTCATTCTAATGGCAAGGAATGATACATTGAAGTCAATGCTGTCCGATAACGGTTAGAAGTAGGTCAGGGTAATCAGTTATAATGCCATCTACCCCTAATTTGTGCACAATCTGCATGTTGTCCTCTTTATTTATAGACTGTGCATGTACTTTCAGACCTCGTCCGTGGGCAGCTTGCACAAATCCTAGTGTAATTATACGTATTCCGTTGCGTTGTTGAGGAACCTGCAAGGCGTGGAAATCAGGGTTGTAGGCTGGCGAAAGAAATGTGAGGTTGAGCATAAGAAACGTGTCCTCCTCCTTGTTACTGGCAGATGTCGCTACGTCTGGGCAAACCTCACGGAATTTCTGTAACACGCTTTCAGTGCTGGCCTTTGCTAATACTCGTTCTATCGCATCATATGTGTGAATGAGAGCGCACAGATTGATAGCTATCATTTCGTCCGAATCTTTCATTTCTATACTCATTCGTATCTCTGGAAATGTGACAAATACCTCTGCCATCGTAGGTATGGTAATAGCATGATTGCGGTAGCGGTGGCTTTTACCGTTGTCATCTGACCAGTAGAAAGCTGCATCCAGAACCTGTAGTTCTGCAACCGTCATCTGTGCCACAGGCCCCTGACCGTTGGTGGTTTGGTCAACTGAGTGGTCATTCATGAGTATTAGGACACCATCAGCGCTAGTGCGTACGTCCATGTCGAGTATGTCAACACCCAAGGCTGTTGCTTGCTTAAAAGCATAGAGTGTATTCTCTGGCCAAAGACCGGCGCCGCCGCGGTGCGCGATTACAGCGGGGTTGCTATGTTGTGTCTCCGGTTCGAAAAATGGGTGCTCTTTAGCTGGCAGCGCTAGGGCTGCCAGTATTCCGAAAGCTGCTATGGAGGTGACAACTGTAGCTATGATAGCAGCCAGGGGGAGGGATAAGCGCATTGAGGTCTACAGGTCTATCCCCGCGACTGGTTGCTACGGACCGGTTGGTTTGTGGTACCTCTGTACATAGGTGCTGTGATAGGACAAATGATACTGAGTTGTGGGTCTAGTAGTCTACTCTGCAACCTGCTGCCTAGCTCCGATTTGTCCACCGCGGTAGTTACGACGGTAGGCAGACGCATAACATAGCGGTGGTCTATAAGTTGCATCATTTTTTCTCTGGCCCACGGAGTTGCACTTTGCATAGTTAGGTCGTCTAGCACAAGTAGAGGTGTGTTGCGCAGTTCGAAAAACTGCTTGTCAAAGCGCACCGGTGAGTCCGGACTAAAGGCAGCGCGCAGATGGTCGAGCAAGTCAGCAGCTGTAATGAACAGGGAAGGATCACCGTTACGGATACGTTGGTTAGCAATGGCAGCCGCGAGGTGTGTCTTCCCGCAGCCATGGCCACCTGTGAGGATTAGCCATCCCTGTGGTTGTTCGGCAAATTGCTGTGCTGCTTGCGCTGCTGTGCGTAGACGTTTCTGATGTTCGGGTGCGATTTCCCCTGCTCGTAGGTCAAATTTTTCAAATGTCTGACGCGAGTGCATTGCTAATGAGGAAAGATTGGTCTGGTCAGATTCTGCGCGACGAAAATCCGGCGCATCTATTACGAATTTGCGGACAAGGTCCATGTCCACAAGTCGGCTTCGCACGCGCGGTTCGATGTGCTCAAGCTGCACGTTGCAGGTAATCACTGTCGGTAGGGCAGCGTTATATCGATGATTGATGATCTGATAAAGTTTTTCCTGCGCCCATTGAGTGGGGTTCTCGGCGCCTAGATCGTCTATAATCAGCAACGGGACGTTGCGAGTTTGCTCGAATAGATTGTCGTAAGCCACTGGAGAACCCGGCCCAAAAGTAGCACGTAGGTGATCAAGCAAATCGGGTGCGTTGATAAAAAACACATCGGTGCCTTGTAATAAGCAATGGTTTGCGATAGCAGCCGCAAGATGCGTTTTGCCGCACCCGTAACCGCCGTGTAACAGTACCCATCCTTGGAGATTCTCAGCAAAGCTACGTGCCTGCTCATATGCGCGCTGCAGGCTGTCGCGTTGACGCTGATTATGGGTGTTGCCTTTGGGTTGGAAGTTTTCGAAAGTCTTTTGAGTCAGTGGTCCTAGGCTGGAAAACTGTTGTCTTTGCGCTGTCATCTCTTGTTGCAGGTCATCAAGACGACAGATGCATACGGACAGGCGACCAAACTCTGGGTCTTCTACATCTACATCGGTACGGACAAAACCCAGACCGCGACACTGAGTGCACCGAGGTGAACCTGGGCCCGGCAGCGAGTCATGTACTGGGTCAGCTCTCGAGGTAGTCGAGGTATCGTCTGCGAGTTTTTTCAGAGTCTGTTTTGCTTTTTCCATGGTCATCCTTACCTTCGCGCTGCCAGCGTTCAAGAATAGCCGTTACGTAGCGCCACGAGCGCGCGTTGTTGGTGACTGCCAGGCTTATGGCTTCCTTTACCCAGTCGGCAGGGAAGTTTCGTTCTGCATCACGTAGTTCCTCTGCGATGAGTGGAGTCAGTGCTCCGATATTTTGCTCGTACAATGAGAAGATGTTGGGTAGCTCAATTGCCATACTGATAGGAGTATCTTGCGCATCAGGTGGACTCCAATCTCCGCGGGAGGCGCTATCTAGGGCTGCACGGCCTTTGGGGGTGTTCATGAAGAAATATTCTTCGTATCCATCGGCCTGCTCTACCTTGATGCGAAGGAGTGTGCCACGCGCGCATGCTCTTTCAAGAGCGTGGCCTAGGCTGGATGTAACTGGATGCTGGAAGCTGGATAGCAACTCTTTATCCTGTTCCAACTCTCTGAGGCGTATGTGAAAGATCCGTCCTGCTTTCAGGTTTAGTCTCCAGAAGCAATACAGCGTGAGTTTAAGTTCGTCCAGGTCATCAATCTGAGGTAACAACTCGCTAAAGAACTGATTTGGTACCGGAGTGTAACGTGTTTTACCGGTGGGAAAACCGGAGAAACCTTTCACTATTAATCCTCGAGTATTACACTTCTATGAGCAGCATCGACGAATTGGGCGTATGGTGGCAGAAATACCAACTCCAAAGACCCCGTTTTTCCATTGCGGTGTTTTGAGACCAGTAGTTCGGTAACCTGTTTCCGCTGTGGGTCTTCGTCCCATGAATCTGGGTGATGCAAGAACATCACTACGTCGCTATCTTGCTCAATACTTCCGGACTCGCGCAAATCGGAAAGCAATGGACGCTGTCCGGTACGTTGCTCGATTCCGCGTGATAGCTGTGCTCCGGCTAATACTGGTACGTGTAATTCGCGGGCTAAAGCTTTCAGGCTGCGCGAAATCTCTGACACTTCTTGTACCCGGTTTGTCTCGCGGCGTCCTGCTGTAACCATTAGTTGGAGGTAGTCTATGATTATCAGATCAAGTTTCACCTCAGCGGCCAAACGGCGGCTTTTTGCACGCAATTCCATTGTCGATATGGACGGTGTGTCATCTAGATAAATTCCCAATTCACTCAATAGGTTCACAGAATGTATGAAACCATCCATTTGCTTGTCTTCGAGTTCACCAAGACGCAGTCGATGTGTGTCAATATGTGTCTCCTGAGCCACCATGCGTTGCATCACTTGCTCATTGGACATCTCAAGTGAAAAAAGTGCCACTCGCTGTTGGTGATGACGGGCAGCGTTTAGAGCGACAGAAACCATGAAGGCAGATTTTCCTTTACCAGGTCTTCCTGCAACTACAATCAGGTCGGACTTCTGCATGCCTCCGAGAAGAACATCCAGGTCTCGGAAACCGCTGGGTACACCAACAAGTTGGCCGCGATTCTCATATAGCTGCTGTACGCGGTCGTAATAATCATGGGCTACTTTCTGGATAAGGGTTAGGTCACTGATAGAGCGTCCCTCAGTAACTCCGAACAGAGTTTGTTCGGCTTGATTTACGACTTCGTTGATATCCGTTTTCTCGTCGTATGCAAGCTTGGCAACCTCGCCAGCTGCTCGAATTAGTCTACGGCGTGTGGCAGCTTCTCCCACCAGCTTTCCGTAAGCGGCTACATTGAAAGCAGACGGCACGCGAGTAACTAGTTGTGTGAGATACGCGAAGCCGCCTATATCATCTAATTGCCCTTTCGCATCCAGCTCTTCCTGGGTGGTTAACTGATCGATTGGAGTTTGGCGGTCGTGCAATGCAGCAAAAGCATTCCATATCCATCGGTGTTTTACTGAGTAGAAGTCTTCCGCTCGCAGTGTCGAGGCGACCTCGTAATATGCATCTGGGTTAATTAGCACTGAGCCTATAACAGCCTCTTCGGCTTCTACGTTATAGGGTTGAACGAAATCTTCGCTTGTCCTTTCCATTAGCTTGTGGGGGGTATTCATTGGCGTGATATCAGATAGAGCTTTGCGCTGACCCATGTCTCGCCAGCGGTTGTTTTCAGCAAAGTTATGCTTGCAGCAAACCCTGAAGATGAACTAATCTTGCAGAGTGCGCGCTCACTTTAGTCTTGTGTGTCGTCATTGTCCAAATCATTCACATCGAGCCTGTCCACAAAATTAGAGAATACTGAAAGGTCAGTGTCATCTATCGCTACGTTCTCCTCTTCGTTCTGATCTCTCTCCATATCTTCTTCTGTACTGATACCAGCCTGCTCCATCACTTTCTCTGCAACGTAGATAGGTACTTGTGTCCGTACTGCCAATGCCATTGCATCAGAAGGGCGCGCGTCGATTTCGAGACG
The DNA here is from genome assembly GCA_022450585.1 of Anaerolineales bacterium. Taxonomy (GTDB): domain Bacteria; phylum Chloroflexota; class Anaerolineae; order Anaerolineales; family UBA11657; genus CAJWGI01. The sequence goes on from JAKUPR010000006.1 coordinate 63,399, forward strand.
CTCACCGTTTTGGTTGACTAATATTTGGGCGTAAAATACATCGTTCTGCAAATCTCGGATAATAATGTGAGTCACATTGCCACCCAGATCCGAAATAGTTTGAGCCAGTATGTCGTGGGTAAGCGGGCGTGCCATTTCCATTTCCTGTAGTTCTACCGTGATGGCATCAGCTTCGTATGGGCCAATCCATATAGGCAAGTAGCGTTGGCTCTCTTCGTCTTTGAGTATAGCTACCCGATGTTGCGACATTAGACTCACTCGGATGCTGTCAATGGTTACTTCAATCATGTGCTTGATGCCATTCTAGCACAATACTGTCTGGTTCTGGGAACTAGTTTGTTGAAGTCAGTGCGAGACTCGCCCTTAGTAGTTAGTCAAGGTCACCTAAATGCCATCGTGCAATCATCACACCAGTTGCCTCAAATGCTATATTGGGCAGTTCGTCTGGCCCGAACCAACCGACTGCATCAGCGTCGTCCCCGGCCTTCATCTCGCCGCTGGTGACTTGTCCACGGTAGAAGATCACGAAGCCTGCTCCACCTGGGTACTCATGACCCGGTACTAGATCGAGCAGCTTGCTTGGGGATACCGTGAGGCCTGTCTCCTCACTACATTCTCTTGCGGCGGCTTTGGCTGGGTCCTCCCAGGCATTGACGAATCCTCCCGGCACGGTCCAGAGTCCGAGCGCTGGTTTGATGGCGCGCCGCACCAGCAATATTTTTCCATCTTTCTCTACCCACATGGCCGCAGCCACTTTGGGGTCAAAGAAATGAGTGTAGTTGCACTTCGGGCAAACTGGGCGCTCTGCGCCGAAGCGGTAATTGGAGATGAGTCGGCAGCTACACCGTAGGCAATATTTTACTTCCCTCGGTTCCATTAGACGATAGTATCAGAGAGCACCGATATGTCGTTGAACATCCAGGTACCTACCGCAGCACTTGGGGGTCTAATGCCCTCTGATGTGTTTGGGGTAGTGACAGCCTGCATTTATCAGGCTACTGTAATTCTATCGTAGCCCCAGCTTCTTCCAGTTTCTTTTTTGCGTCCTCGGCTGCCTCTTTAGCCACTGCTTCCATCACCACTGCTCCTGCAGTCTCTGAGACTTCCTTGGCGTCCTTCAGCCCTAGACTGGTAACCTGACGAATTGCCTTGATTACATCAATCTTTTTTGCGCCGTGGTCCTTTAAAATCACGTTCCACTCGCTCTTCTCCTCGGATGCAGCGCCGTCACCCCCATCTGTTGGTACTGATGCAGCTGCGACGGCTGCGACAGGAGCGGCTGCAGACACCCCCCATTTCTCTTCAAGCAGCTTGGTTAATTCTGCGGCTTCAAGCACAGTCAAGTCGCCAAGTTGTTCCACGAGTTTATCTAAATTTGCCATGATGTTTTCTCCTTATTACTTGTCATTAGTTGCGTTGCTCGCATTTGGATCACGTGTTCGCTTCTGAAATGTCATTGTCCGTAAAAGCGTGTAACACCCCCAGCATTTCGCGGGCATTACTCGAAAGTGTTGTCGCTATGCTTCTTGCCGGTGCATTCAACAACCCTAGCAAAGTTGCACGCAATTCCGGAAGGGGCGGCAGTTTGGCGAGAGTATTGACCTCATGTGCTGTTAGTAGGGTGTCTCCCATCAATCCGCCCTTAATTTCTACTGTGTCATTTTCCTTGGAGAAATTGGATATTGCCTTTGCTACGGTCTGGACTTCTCCAAAGCTAAATCCCGCTAGTGTGGGACCACTAATTGCCTCTTCAGTGATTGGTAGACCAGCTTTTTCCAGAGCCATACGGGTGAGCCGGTTTTTTGTAACGCGACAAACCCCCTCAGCTTCACGTACTCTATCGCGCAGTGCAGAAATGTCTGAAACTGACAGTCCTTTATTGTTTATCCATACTACACCCTGACTGCGGCCTAACAGGTCGGTGTATATTTCTACTAGCTCTTGTTTTCGTTGTTTAGTAAGCGCCATGTTTTCTCTCCTGAATCTCCATTTCCAAAAAAGACAAAAGTCTTTGCTCACCCCGATTATG
>JAKUPR010000060.1 GCA_022450585.1 Anaerolineales bacterium
TGTTTGCACTGTTCCGGGACGCCATGGAGATTTGGCTCCCAGAGTTGCCATCCATTCAGTTGTTCGACTGGATGCACAATATGGCAATGGGCACCACGTACTGGGATTGCTGGCCTACATCTGAAGGCAGCAAGGGCGAGTATGTGAATGAGGCACCACAGCTGCTCGGGTTTGACCTAGTATTGTGGAATCTCTGCCCGGCTGGATGATAGCCAATCGGACAGCAAGTTAGGACAAGTTAGCAATCAAGCGGGTGTCCTTGAGTATGTTGAGGACACCCGCTTTGGTATAGAAACCTGATGACCACCGCAAAATATCTAGTTCGTAGGTTCACTTTTCTGGTGTTGGTAGTCTGGTCGGCTGCGACTATCAACTTCTTCTTGCCACGTATGTCGGGCCGAGATCCGGTACGCGCGCGGCTTGCGGCCCAAGCAATGAAGGGTGTTTCTATAGGCAAGGGTATTGACAAGATTGTCGAGACGTACGACAAGAAATTTGGACTAGACGTACCCCTTACACAGCAGTATATTAATTATCTTGGAGATCTTACCAGATTTGACCTAGGCCCTTCGTTTTCTAGGTATCCGATGACGGTTAGTCAGCTGATCGGGGCTACGCTTCCGTGGACCCTAGGACTTTTGCTCACTAGCACTGTATTTTCTTTCGTCTTCGGTTCTATTTTTGGGGCATTGGTAGCATGGCCTAGTACTCCGGACTGGGTGCGCAGCATTTCCCCCATGTTTTTCGCGTTCTCGGCTATTCCCTACTATTTGCTTGGGCTTTTCCTTTTGTACTTCTTTGCTTACACACTGAAATGGTTTCCTGGGGCTGGTGGATATCAGCTCGGTACGATACCAGAACCGAGCCTTGAGTTTGCAATTGACGTCCTCAAACATTCGCTCCTGCCAGCATTCTCCATTATTTTGTCGAGCTTAGGTTTCTGGGCTATAGGTATGCGAGGAACAATGATAATGGTGGAGGGGTTAGATTATATGACACTGGCTGAGGCTAAGGGCCTGAAAGGCCGGACTATCCTATGGAAATATGGTTTGCGAAACGCATTGCTACCACAAATTACATCGTTTGCGCTTTCGCTGGGGTTCGTGGTGTCTGGTGCAGTGCTAGTGGAGATAGTGTTTGCTTATCCTGGTATAGGCCTGCTGCTATTTAACTCAATCAAACAGACTGATTTCCCTGTAATCCAAGGGATTGTTCTAACTTTAATCGGTGCAATTGCAACGGCGACATTGATTATTGATGTGGGACTACCATTCTTGGATCCACGTATAAGCCGGGGGGATAACTAGATGGATGATGTAAAATCTGGAGAAGTGATCGAAGAACCAGCTACAGCTCGTCCGAGATTAACAGTCCGAGAGGAAATCGTTGGGTACATGCAGCGCAATCCAACTTTGCCTTGGGGCTTGTGGATACTGGTTGGTCTATTACTATTCTCTCTTTTCGCGCGTCTCTATGTAGAAGACGTAGAGCATTATCGCCCTCTTTCGGCAGGAGCATTTCTGTCTCCTTCTGGGGAATACCCACTGGGCACCGATTCGCACGGCAGGGATTTATTAGCCGTCAACGGTCTTGGTGTTTTAAATACTCTTATGCTTGGTCTCTTGGCGGGTCTCATCGGTGTGGGAGTTGCAACGGTGTTGGCCTTTATGGCTGCGTATTATGGAGGCTGGCTAGACGCTGTTGTGCGCCTGGTAGTAGATGTGGGTCTTACAATTCCAAGTCTTCTTATTATGGTGCTCATTGCAATTGCTGTGCAAGGAATTGATCTATGGATGATGGCCCTGGTTATTTCTTCGACATCATGGTTGTGGCCGACCCGGACTATAAGGTCACAAGTACTTACCCTCAAAGAGCGTGCTTATGTGGAGGTTGCGAGGTTGTCTGGAATGCGGGGAATAGAGATAATTCTAAAGGAATTGGTCCCCAATCTTCTCCCATTCATAATAGCGAGTTTGGTAACCACCACGGCGTCGGCGATTTTAGCCAGCATCGGTCTTGAAGCTTTGGGATTAGGTCCGCCTGACGATCCTACCCTTGGCATGACGATTCATAGGGTAATCACTTATGGTGGTGTAATTATGGGGAGTTGGTGGTGGTGGCTTGCCCCCACTATTCTAATTACGCTGGTATTTATTGCCCTGTATCTAATAAATCTCGGTACTGATGAATTGGCTAATCCTACTCTACGGAGAACTGCGTGAAACCGATTGTTCTTGAGGTTCGTAATCTCAAAACCTATTTTCATACTCCCCGCGGTGTAGTAAAGGCTGTGGATGATGTCAGTTTCGATCTAATGCAAGGAGAGCGTTTTGGCCTTGTTGGAGAGTCTGGTTCTGGGAAAACAACGGTAGCACTTAGTCTGCTTCGCATGATTAAGGCCCCTGGACAAATAGAGGGAGGACAGTTGTTGTTGGATGGTCAAGATATTCTAAAGTTATCGGATGAGGAGATGCGCCGCATACGGTTGGCTGGAATTGCTCTTGTGACTCAGGGGGCAATGAATGCACTAAACCCGGTGATTCGAGTAAGGGAACAGTTGATCGATGGCATTAAGGATCATGATGGTAACCTTAGTAGAGAGGCAATGGAGGCACGGGTTCAAGAACTGCTATCCGGAGTTGACTTAATTCCTCAGGTGGCTGACATGTATGCGCATCAGCTGAGTGGAGGCATGAAACAAAGGGTATGTATTGCTATAGGCATCTGCATGCGGCCCAAGGTCATAATTGCTGACGAACCTACTAGTGCATTAGATGTGGTGGTGCAAAGGCGGGTAATGGAGACGTTGCGGCGGGCTCAGGAAGAGGTTGGTGCTGCCGTGATTTTAGTTGGTCATGACATGGGACTTATGGCCCAGTTTGTGGACCGTATGGCTGTAATGTATGCCGGCAAACTAGTTGAAGTCAGTCCTGTGCGCAATGTGTTTCAGGAGCCTCTGCATCCTTACACGGAATTGTTGATTGATAGTGTGCCGACTCTTACGGAGAAGGATGTATTGAAAGGTATTCAGGGTTCCATGCCGTCGATGTTGGGACTTCCATCAGGTTGTGTTTTCAATCCCCGCTGCCCTTATTCGGACGAAAGCTGTGTTTCCACGCTTCAAGAAACAAAGGAAGTAGAGGCTGGGCGTTGGGCTGCGTGCCACAAAATAGACGCTATTCGTAATCTAAATCCTAGTGGTGGTGTCTGATGGAAACAAATTTCACTCCCTGTTTTTGCTCATACTATTTGTCTGCTGGCACTTGAGGCATTGTCGTGGTAAGTATTAGGAGATATTAATGAGTGTGTTGCTTGAGGCACGTGGTGTCACCAAAGTCTTTGGTAGTGGTCTATTTGATCAAAAGCGTGTGGTTGCATTGGAAGACTTTTCCATGTCTATCAGCAAAGATGATCCGTCCATTGTGGCAGTGGTGGGCGAGAGTGGTAGCGGCAAGACAACTCTTGCAAGGATACTACTAGGGCTTGAGACACCGACTGCTGGCGACATCCTGTACGAGGGCGTGAATTTACAGACATTGAGTCGCATCGAACGACATGAGTTCCGTCGAAATGTTCAGGTAGTCTTCCAAGACCCATTTGAAGTATATAACCCGTTTTACCGGGTGGATCATGTGCTGAACACGCCAATAGTCAAATTTGGTCTGGCAAAATCACCGACTGAGAGAAAAACCCTAATTGAGGGCGTCCTAGAAGCGGTAGGATTGCGGCCAGATGAGATCTTGGGTCGGCACCCTCATCAGCTTAGCGGTGGTCAGCGTCAACGCATTATGGTGGCTCGTGCTCTATTGCTAAAACCTAAGGTTATCATTGCTGATGAACCAGTTTCAATGATTGATGCGTCGCTTCGAGCTACAGTTTTGGCAAATCTCCAGCAGTTGAAAGAGGATTTTGGCATTTCAGTTATATACATCACTCACGATCTTGCAACTGCATTTCAGATTAGTCAGAACATCGTTGTCATGTACTCTGGTTCTGTCACTGAGGTTGGCGATGTCAATAGAGTAGTTACCGATCCAAAGCACCCATATACGCAGCTATTGATTGGGTCTGTTCCAAGAGCTGATCCCAATCTACAATGGAGTGTAGACAACTTGGAGGTTAGTCATGACATTGGAATTAAGGGTGAAAACTATTGTAAGTTTGCGGACCGTTGTCCACATGTACTCTCCCAGTGTGTAGAAAAAGCACCATCGCTATACCAAATTGATTCTCAACGAGGTGCGGCGTGTTATTTGTATGAGGATTCTCCTGTAGTGGAGCGAGATGCCATGAATTCTCTGTTTGTCAATCAACAATGATTGTAGAAAGATAATCAGTTTTTATATTTTTCCTAGAAATTGATAAACCTTGCAAGGTGTAAAGAACCGTTTTTGTAAACAATGATCGCCATTCTGGTCGAGAGTTTGTCAATCTGTGATTATAGGAGTGTTCAAATCATACGCTGTAGTGTCGTGTTTACTGTGAGTGTGCGAGGATAATTATGTTAGGAGCAACTAAAGATGTTGTTCTCCCAACCGCTATAGTCGGTTCTATACCGAGGCCAGCGTGGTATACGGCTTCTTTGAAAGGTCGCCCATTCAAACTGGCGCTTAGTGATCGCGATTTTCGCGAGCAATATTTGGACGCTGTGGGCGCCTATATTCATGATCAAACTTCGGCCGGGTTAGATATCATTGTGGATGGTGATGCCCGTTTTGATAATGACGTTGGAGGAAGAGGGTGGTTCTCTTATGTTTTAGAGCGATTGGGCGGCTTTGAGGGTCACAATGATGTAATTGAAACTTGGGCTGAGACTTATCAACCGGGACAAATCCTTTGGGAGGTGATGGAAGCTTACCAGCAGCCGACGTTAACGGGACGCCTGAGCCCTGGACCATTACATTACGCCGCTATTTGGCAAGTTGCGCAGCGAATGACGGATAAGCCAGTTAAGTTTGGCGCTATTAGTGTTGACAGTCTTGCATCGTTTCTTAAGAACAGGGCATATGATTCCTCGCGCGATTTACTTTTTGAATTAGCGTCAATAGTAAATCAGGAATATCAGCAATTGGCTTCTGTGGGTTGTCCGATCATTCAAATAGAAGAACCTCATACACATTTCTCTGGAGAAGGATTAGACAAGAGCTTAATTGTGGACACTTTTAATAAGCAAGTTGATGGTATTAAAACCGAGATATGGGCACATACTTGCTGGGGAAATCCTGCCCAGCAAAGTGCGACTAAGAGTCGAAGTTATGAGCCTGCTCTGGAGGATGTTTTTGAGATGAATGCTGATGTGATTACTTTTGAGTGTGCCAGCACTGGTGGAGAAGACTTGGAAGCTATTGGAAAAATAAGATCAGACAAGAAGGTTGCAATAGGAGTAATATCACATCTTAAGACGCAGGTGGAAACCTACGAGGAAGTTGCTGCACTTATTCGTAGGGCGCTGAAATTTATTCCTGTCGAGCGTCTTGTGATTACTACAGATTGCGGATTTGGTCGAGAAGGTCTTTCACGCCGTATCTCCTACTATAAGATGGTTGCTTTGGTAGAGGGTACAAATCTCGTACGCAGGGAATTGGGGATACCGGCAAGCAAGGTCCGCGTATCTGACCCCAAATTCTCCTTTAGCTTTCAAGGATAAGAGACCGCAAAATATACAAAGAAAGATTTGTTTGGTTGCCGCTGAGGCATGTTCTGCTTTTAGAGTCTCGCGTGTCACCTAATGATTGTGGATGTAACATGTTAGAATCCTTGTGCGCAAGTGAGCCACAAAGGTGATTGTCCTCAAATGACGATTAAATCTATTTTCTTGCAGTGGTCCGTGGCTATCAGAGAGCAGGAGCGTCTACTCGATGATTTGGCTAAGTGGACTGATGTGAACACAATAGAGCTCAGTGATATCTACATGGACTGGGATCCTGGAGTATCGGGCAATGACGCTTTATTGAGTATTCCAAATGCTGAAGGGATAACTGATTTGCGCCCTCAATTGTTAGGAGAAAGCCAACTCAATGTATTGCTGAACTACATGGAATTGGTGAGATCGAAGGGTTTTGATGTTGCTTGCAACTTCACGCCGTTGTTTGTTTGTTTGCCAGACGAGTCCTCGATGGCTTGCGTTGACGTTCGTGGTGATCCGGTGTTTTTCTCACATGGTTTTCCAATGGGCTGTCCAAATAATCCAACAGTAAGGAGATATTCGGAGGTTTTGCTACGCGAAGTTGTATCAACTTGGTCGCAGGCTAATCGAATCTGCATGAATCACATGGAATATCCTTTGTGGGCGGATGGAGGCATGCAAGAGCTTTTTGTTTGCTTTTGCCGCTGGTGTGAAGAAAAAGCAGAGAAGCAAGGTATAGATTTCAAGCGCGTTCGTTACGAAGTGGAAACTCTCTATGACGGCTTGTTACAAGATAATAGACACGGGTCGGATCCGGCAACTATTCTCTCCGCGGGTCGTGTTATGGGATATCTAATCAGGCACCCATATGTTGCTTCTTGGATAAAATTTCGTCTGGACTCAATGACGGAATACGTCACTGATTTAGTGCAAACTGGACGGAATGTCGCAAAGGAAAGCAATCCGGACCTCAAATTTGGGTTGGAGTTTATTCTGCCGTCTATGGCGACTGTGTTCGGAACCGACTTCGTTACTTTGTCCTACATGTTTGATTGGATGACCCCGAAGTTTCCTGATTATCTTCCGGGAACAATAATTCCCAAGGTCGCAACAGAAATTGCGTCGGCATCTGATGGTTCTTGGAATTTAGAGCAGACGATGCGTCCGATTAGAGAAATTTTTGATCTTGGTCCTGGTCCAGATACTTACATTCCGGTAAGTAATCCAATCCCGGACATACTTTATCTAAACGCATATGATCTTTCAATACCGGCAAGGCAGATGAAATATTTGGAACCAATTGTGGGTAAGGTGCCTATTTATCCTTATCTGTGGTTGACCAACAATGATTTGGACCATATGCGCGGTAAAGTCAAAGCTGTGCGTGAACTCGGATTTCCGGGTCAGTTTGTGTGGTGTTGGGAAAATGACCTGAGCTCGGCTGCTGTTAAGGCGGCCAAAGGTGTTTATTGATCAACGTATCTTCGTATCTACAGAAAAGGAAAGAAAATTGGGAGGTAATATTATGTCTGAACTAACTTTGAAAGAGCGGATTCATGCGGGGGAAACCATCATTGGTGTTGGGCTTTCATATACAGTAAATAGAGATTACTTGCAGAGTCTTCTCGACAAGTACGAATATGATTTTTGTCATATCGATGTCCAGCACGGCCCCATTAATGAAGAGGCCATATTGTCATTTTGTGCTATAGCACACGATTTTGATTTGCCTGTCAAGATGCGGATTAAGCATGCGCGTGATGCTTATCTCATTGGTAATTACCTGGATCTGGGATTATCCGGCATAGAGATACCTTCTGCAGAGCTCAACTCTACCGTGGATGAGGCTCTCAACGCGTTGTTCTATCCCCCCACGGGTAGGCGTAGTTGGGGCCAGCCCCACAAAGGCCCCGGTATCCCTACCGATCGGATTGGACATGCAAAATGGTATGACAATTACGGAATGTTGTGGCTACAAATGGAATCTATCAAGGGGGTCACGGATGCCCTAAAACTTGCTAAGCCCGGTGTAGATTGCTTTTCGTTTGGTCCTAATGACTTAAACTTTGACATCGAAACTTATCCTGCTCATCCACTTAATTCTGTGGACAAATGTGTGAACCATGTGGTCGAACAACTGGCGGATAGTACTGCTGCGGCTGCTTTCCGGACCACTCCGGAGAACCGGCAGAAATATGCAGACATGGGAGTTACCGTGTTCCTGGAGGAACCCCCTGAATAAACTACTTGTTGACACTACTTCTTTGATGGTTGTGCTTCATTACAAATAATCGTCCAGGGAATTAATGTAATTTTGTGTAGGTCGGCGTTGAAAT
>JAKUPR010000061.1 GCA_022450585.1 Anaerolineales bacterium
CCTTGTAGATCGATTTAGCGCGATCAGTGTAGTTCAGTTCATGTTGATACCATTAGTGGGAGGTTTAGTAATTATCGGTTTTGCCGATCACCATCTCTGGTTCGTCCCCTACATGATAATTCTAGCCATACACTGGGGCATGGCATCAAATTCCACAATTGCTATATGGCCACAACTGTACGGCGTTGGTCACTTAGGTGCAATCAAGAGTATGCATTTTGCCCTGACCGTCATCTTTTCTGCATTTGGGCCCGTGATCTTTGGAATTCTAATAGACCTGGAATTTTCAATCAGAAACATCTGTTTACTAGCCGCCAGTTATGCGATTTTGTGTAATGTGGTACTCGTCCTAACACTCAGAACGGTCAAAAAAGAGCACGGCCAATTTGCTGGTTAACCTCCCTGCAAGACGTCAGGTTTGCGCTCGCTCATATTGCCATCAGAAAACGTGGTGGCGACATAATATTCTCGATCCACAGGCAATGCTTGCCGAATCGCTAGGAGCAGGTGTATAGTAATCGTATATCAGAGCATAGAGTAAATAACAAAATGTTAGCAATAATTTCTCCTTCCAAAACTCAAGATTTTTCACCATGTGATATAAACTCTTTCACACAGTCTCGACAACTAAGTCACACCCAAGAATTAGTTGATATCTTAAAGAATAAAACCCAGAGACAAATTTCAAAACTTATGTCTCTCAGTGAAAAATTGTCAAAGCTAAATTTTGATCGCTTTCAAACATTTCAGACACCTTTCTCGTTAGACAATGCCAAGCAAGCTTTATTGGCTTTCAAAGGGGACGTATACAACGGTATTAATGCATCTTCACTTTCTGTTAAAGATCTTGAGTTTGCACAAAAGAATATACGCATACTTTCGGGTTTATATGGTGTTCTTAGGCCGCTCGATTTGATACAACCCTATCGCTTGGAAATGGGGACAAAGCTCGGTAATGTTCAAGGCAACAATCTATATGATTATTGGGGGAGTGGCATTAGTGAAATCTTGAATGAAGATGAAGAAGAATCGATTGTCAACCTAGCATCCAACGAATATTTTAGAGCTATTGACAAAAAAATACTTAAAGCTCAGATACTGGATATTGTTTTTAAGGAAAAGAAAAACGACACTTATAAAGTCATTGGCATTTATGCCAAGCGAGCAAGAGGGCTAATGATTAATTACATTATCAGAAACCGTTTGACCGATACTGAGATCCTCAAAGACTTTTCTGACGAGGGATACCAATATAATCAGGAATTATCTGATGATTCGACATGGGTTTATGTTAGAGACTAGCACAACCAGTTGTTGTAGACCGGATACGCAGCCGGGGAGCGTGGTGCTGTTAGCCGTTAAAAGAAAAAGCCGCCAATAAGATTGACGGCATAGTCGCCCTAGCAATGGCTAGCTTAGAGGCGGTTCGGCAAGGCAGTGAGACATCCCTCGTCTTGGCGGCGTTCTGATGGTCTGTTTAGTAGTCAATCAACACCGCCCCTGCTGCTACAGGGTCGAAGCCTTCAGGCCACTTTGTTTCGCTGTTGTACTCGGCCCTCCTAAGGTCGGCCCCATTGAGGTTGGCATTGCTCAGGTTGGCCTTCCTAAGGTCGGCCCCGGTCATGTTAGCCCCTCTCAGGTCGGCACCACTCAGGTTGGCTCCCCGCAACGACAGGAGTTTGTTCGATTGTATGGAGTCGTTGATTAACTGAAAGATGACTTCTTGCGAAAGTGGGGCCTCAGTCGAAATTGCTGTTGGGGTTATAGGACCGTTCACTAGCTGATAGATGACTTCTCCGGGTATGGAATTTTGCGAAAGTGGAGCTGGTGTTGGTGGCTCCGGCCATCCCGGTATCGGCGTCAGCGTTGGCGTTAGGATAGGCGTTGGTATAGGTGTTGGCGAGGCAAAGATGCCCACGATACCTTGCGAGTTTCCGATAGCAATTCCAACGATAAGGGTAAGCCCAAGAACTAGAAGACACAAAGTGACCAGAACCCATAGAGGAATAGACACCGTGCGGCTTTGTTTGCGAGGTTCTCCGTTAATCACGACCGTTATTCCACTACCAGTATACGTTGGTCATCCGTTCGAGGTGATAGCTGCGTTCTGATGTTGTATTGCTACTGGTCTTTCTGGTAGTTCCGTCTAACAATGGCTCTAACAATGGCAGTGACGGGCCATAGGAATATAATCAAAACGCCAATACGCTCGCCAAATTCCCAGTTATTTCTGTACAGGTCAAGCGCCACAAAAGCAAACGCACCCACTATAGCAATCGAGATAGATGACTTCTTGAGCCCCTGGATTCTGGCAACGACAACACCGGGGTCTTTGGCGGGTTTTACTGGTCTTGGGGCTGGCCGTGATAGGGTCGAGGCAGCGCTGCCGCAACTGCTGCAGACACTATCTTCCGGTTGAAGTTTGCCGCCACATTTTCTGCAGAACATAGTTAGCCGCCTACTACCAGTATACGCCAACTATGCCCATGCGAAATGAGTTTTGATGCCGAATTATTACCAAAACTTAGTGTTTCAGAGTACAGATGAAGAAGAGGACTATATGTACGTGGATGCTGTTCGATACTAAAACTATTGGGGTTGTTCATGTAATTCTAGTATCCGAGCTTGGCGAAAACTAGGAACACTAAGGCGTTCAGCGACTATTGATGATGTTGCAGTTAATAAGGTATTGTTGGTTTACGATGACCCCTCATAACCCCATCCAAATTATTAGGAGATGTACCTGTAAAAGCTCATGAATTGGTACAGCGGAAACCACCAAATCAGCGACTGCTCAACAACGCGAGACATTTTCCATTTCAGACGACGGAGCACCCATGTCAAGAGACCAATAATTATCAGGGTGATGACAAAACCAATGGCACCCGACATGAGTAAAAACAAGACCACCAGTGTGTCACTTTCCGTACCTTCAAAACCGGAGACTAGCCAACCACCGAGCAGAATTAGCCAACCCGTGACCATACCGCATTTACCGCCGTACTCCCACGGAGAGCAGTCAGATGACCACCAGTTTCTAAATCTGCTTAGGAAGCTTTTGTTATCTACCATAACATCCCCAATATACACCCAATGAGCAAGACCGAGCAACTAATCCAACTCTGGCGAGAACTAAGCCCTGCAGAGATGACAATGAGTCTAGTAAAAGTTTACTGGGATAGAAACGACAGATAATGAAGCAAATAGTGACGAATGAAAAAATACAGAGGTAACACCCATACCATCGCCTTTTCTAACCAAGCCAATATAGGGTGTCGCCCACGCCGCAGCCCGGCAGATAAGAGCCATGTAGTCGGGAACGTAATTATTATTCCGAAAACGTCTGACTTTACCCCAACGTAGAAGGGGCCGCAACACCGGGAGCGCAGCATGAACGCGCCACCGACCACAGGCGAACTATTCGCCACGAAGCAGAAAAAAAGCCGCCAATAAAATTGGCGGCATAGTTACTCTAGCAATGGCTAGTCTAGAGGCGGTTCGGCAAGGCAGTGAAACATCCCTAATCTTGGCGGAGTTCTGATGGCTTACTGGGACTCCCAAAACCGGCCTTTAACCATAAGTTCCTCGAATCTAACAACAATCTCCTGGAACTCCTCCTCATGCGCCGCGGTTTTGTCCAAACACAAGTCGTCAATGTCGCTGAGGAGAAGGCACTCTTCCATCGAATCTATGAAGGTTAGTGCGGCTTGCCGCGCCCTCGGTACAGCCTCAAACAAATTATCCCATTCTCTAGGTCCTAGTTCAGCGGGTCGGTCATTTTCCGAAAATGCGCATCTAGGCGATCCAGTTTCGTCTACTGTCTTGCGAAAGTTGCCCAACAGAGCGATGATGTCATCCGTATCGGTGGCAGTCTCCGCGCCATCATACCAAGCAAAATATGCTCCGGCGGATAGGTCCATAACCTCCACCGTGTCCATTAGACAGGAGGCGCTTTGTGGAGTGATTTTGGTATTACTGACCCACAAGTTCCATACTGTATTAACGAATCCATATAACATGGCTATCGCGATAATTAGTTTTATGAACTTAATCATGTCATTCCCACTACCAGTATATGCGAGTCATCCGTTCGGGGTAATAGCGGCGTTCTGATGAACTACATTTTATCTATCCTTGCCATACCGCGAGTTGCCGCCATATACAACCCCATGAGTGGCGAACCCAAGTACGCAATAAATCTTGCAAATAATGCAACCCGTTCACCAAAATCCCCTACAAGAAAATACTCCGCTAGAAGATAAAGGATGTTTGCAATCACGTATGTGCCGCCAGCGTATAAGACGAACACCCATAACACGGCTAGAGCCTTGCGAATGATTAGCATCCCGTTACCAGTATACGCCAACTATGCCGATGCGAAATTGGATTTGATGCCGTTTTATTACCCAAAATTAGTGTTTTGGAGTATAGATGAAGAAGAGGACTATAGGTACACGGATGCGGTTTTTTGTTTTGCTGATAATGTTAGAGTCAAAGGAAACGCTACGTATAGCGTGTCCCAGATTAGTGAAAACTGATTTACCCCGAACAATATTAGAACCTGCCTAACTTTACCCCGCAAGAGAATACGCCGCAATACCGGGAGCGCAGCATGAACGCGCTTCCGACCACGAGCGAACTGTTCGCCACGAATCAGTTAGAGAAAACCATGCTTGCCGACCCGCTGGGGGCGGGTGTATAGTGTAGGTATGGCAGAACTTACGCGTGATGATGTTGAAGAAATAGCCTCAGGACTAGAAAACGCCGACCTGAGTAGGGCAAATCTGTCCAGGGCGAATCTGGATAGAGCCAACCTGACTGGTGCCAACCTGAGCGGGGCTAACTTAGATGGGGCCAATCTGCGTATGGCCTACCTGAACACAGCCAACCTGACTGGTGCCAACCTAGGCAATGCTAACCTGAGCGGCGCCGACCTGACTGGTGCGAATCTAAGCACAGCCGACCTGAGCGGTGCCAACCTATTCAAGGCGAAACTCGGCGCGGCTGACCTGACTGGTGCCAACCTGAGCTTTGCCAACCTAGGCGGAGCCAATCTGCGCGGGGCATACCTGAACGGGGCCACACTAGACGGAGCAAACCTGACTGGTGCCGACCTGACCATGCCAGCCTGCCCGGGGCCAAGTTGGCCAGCCCCACCTGAACGGGCATGACCCGCTAGAAGCGCGTGTATACTGTTAGCAATTAATGTTAGCAATTAAGAGATTGAAATGAAACTAAACACCAATGCGAAATCGTTACTCAAAGTTCAGGCCCATCTCGTCGCCGAGTGCTTCAACAAGCTTTTTATCGGCGGCCAGTTTGTGGACCCGATCGACGGCGAGAAATTACCAACCTACTATCCCGCAACAGGCGAGCTTTTGCACGAATTGCCGAGAGGCAAAGCCAACGATGTTGAAGCCGCTATTGCAGCGGCGGATCTTGTCTGGGCGGAAGGTACGTGGGCTGGCATGACCGCGGCCGAGCGCGGAAAGATAGTAGCCAAGATGGCGCAAGGTATCGAAGACAACATAGATATGCTCGCCGAGATTGAGGCCGCGGATGTCGGCAAGCCCTTCCGCCAGGCGGCCATGACGCTCGGCGGCGCAGCAGCCGAGGGCAAGTACTGGTGCTCGCTCGGTGCAGCTTTGGATGCAGAGCAGGACATGCCCGTTAACTCGGGTGGCGGAGAAGGTGGAGTGCCGCCCGAAGAGTGGGATGTGGTCTACAGGCGTGACCCTATCGGTGTCATCGGCTTGATTTCCGCTTGGAATTACCCGATGAATATTGCATTTCGCAAAGTTGCTCCAGCCTTGGTCGCTGGTAACTGTGCTATCTTGAAACCATCCGAGATTGCAGGACTTTCTTGCATGTTCATCGCCAAGCTGGCGCAAGATGCGGGGATCCCTGCTGGGGTTTTCAGTGTTGTTACCGGCGATCGTGATGCAGGTGCTGCTCTGGCGGCGGCTCCCTCTGTCTCCATGATTTCCTTCACAGGATCGTCATTAACTGGCAGCAAGATTATGAATGCCTGCGCCCCGAAGCTGTCTCAGGTCGCGCTGGAGCTGGGGGGCAAATCGGCGCTGGTGGTGTTTGACGATACGGATCTCGATCATGCGGTGGAAACTGCAATGAAGGGATTTCTCACTAACGGCGGTCAGATCTGTACTGCCCACACGCGTCTTGTGGTCCAGGATGGCCTGGAGACCCCTCTATTAGACAAGTTAAAGGAGGAGCTCGAGAAACTTCCATTCTGCAGTGACCCGATCACGGAGAAGGACCGCGGGGACAGGGCTTGGGAAGATGGAATGACGGACGTGGTCCAGCCTGTGGTCTGCGAATCGCAGCACCAGAAAATCTTAGGGTTCCTTGATGAAGCTAAGGCAGTGGGTGTCGAGGTTGTAACGGGTGGCGGTGTTCCAGATGTCGAAGCTGTTGGTAATTCTGGCGGGTATTTCATTCAGCCGACAGTCCTGACAAACGTGGCGCGTGATTCAGACGTGTGGCAAAAGGAAGTTTTTGGTCCTGTTCTCTCGGTGCGCTCGTTCTCGACTGAGCAAGAGGCGGTGCAAGAGGCAAATTCCACAGCCTTTGGGCTGGCATCTACGGTCATGTCGGCGGACCCAGCCAAGGCAATGCGGGTTGCCAACCGAATTCGCGCAGGCGCCGTTTACGCTACCTCGACGGGAGAAGGAATTTTGGCGGAGCACCCTGCGGTGTCGCGCGGCGGCTTTGGTTGCTCAGGCGTCGGTCGGGAGCTTGGGATTGGTGGCTTACACGAATACACAGAGCTAAAGAGCGTCAATTACACAGGCTTTTCGCTTGCCGATGCCAAGAAACAAAATACCGGTTAGACGAAAAGGGCGGAGGTAGAAACCTCTGCTTTACCAAGTAGAGCAAGTATTAGGTCCTGCCAACACTTTGAACGAAGTTTGCATAAGTAGCATACGCAAAGCTAAACACGAAGTACGCCGCTAAGATAGAAAACAGACATGAAATTGTAAGGCGAATGACGCTGTAGGCAGAATTCTCTAAGCAAGGCCGCAAGAAGTACGCGGATGCGGTTTTTTGTTTTGCCAACAATAACACTCGAAATCAGCACGCTACCTATAGCGTGTCCTTCTTTTGAGACAACTAATCCACTAGTAAGAATCTTCCGTAAACGCTTTAATTTACCCCAGCGCAGAGGTGGTCGTGTAGTCCATACTGACCAGGTGCGTGCTGTTCTATAATCCCAACCCACGCTGTTAATGCCTTAGAAACTGTACTCTGATGTGTGATATGACGTAATGAGAAACTCGCAATACAAACGTCTATTTTTTGAGAATCGCAACCTACTTGGCTTCGGATGTCTCATGACATTTTATTCGAGTATCGGTCAAACTTACATGGTGGGAGTATTTGGCCCGTCAATCCAGGATGATTTCGGCCTGAGTCACACCACTTGGGGAACAATGTTCATGATTGGCACGCTTGCCAGCGGAGCAGTAATGACATGGTCTGGTAGCCTAATTGATCGAGTCAGATTACCAGTGTACGCGCTTTCTGTCTGTGTTCTCTTAGTCTCTGCCTGTGGATTAACTGCATTAGTGTCGGGACCCGTTG
>JAKUPR010000062.1 GCA_022450585.1 Anaerolineales bacterium
GATTTATGACCAGTGGACGAGCGGTGCCACTTCGCCTGGCGAGGCTACGAAGACTATCCGCGTGGAGCACAGTAATGGAACGGAACTGACTGCTACATATGACCCGCGATATGTTATTCACACGGGTTTTCTATTGCCTAAGTTAATGCCGGGGCAATGGAATCAGTTTTGTGGTGCTACGGTGGGAATTGAACTGTTTAAAGATGCGCAGGGCATAGTTGTGTTTGATGGTCTACATGGTGAAGAAGATTATAAAATGCTGCCACCGATAGGGTCAGATGTGGTACATCCGCTCAGCGAGCCGGTTAGGTGGATATTTGAAGACAGACGTTGCAGGATTGAGGGCGGTCATGAGGCGGAGCTTATTAGGAGACTGATTGCTGGTGGAGGAGAGTACGCAGATATCTTGTGTGAAATTGCGTTGGGAGTAAATCCGAAAGCTCCTCTATCGACGATGCCTACACGCCGTTCTGGGGTAACACACTATGCGGTGGGTTCAACTTCTGGTAGGACTCCTACTCCGGAAGAGGAGAGTGCTCAAGTTCATACCCATGGGCATTTGCTGAGTTGCAATCTTTATGTGGATGGTGACCCATGTATTTTAGATGGCAGATTAGTTGTGTTTGATGATGCGGAGGTACGGGAAGTAGCCGCTAAATATGGAGACCCGGACAAAATCTTTGAGGAGGCCCCCTTCTGATGGACAAAACTTTGCCGGAAATACTTGACGAGTTGTTGCGTAGAGCTGCTAGCACAGTGGCGGGTCGCGAAACTCTATTACGGTACGATCACACCATTAATTTCGAGGTGTTAGATGGCACTCCATTTCATGTCGAGATTGCGGGTGGTAAGGTTGACGTTAGTGACTCTGAAGCGGATCCAGGACCGATTTCGGAGGTTTATAACATAATAAGTAAAGAGGATGCGCTTCGCGATTGGTTTGGAGGTAAATGTAGGTATTCGGATCTTATTCATGAGCATCGGATGTATCCTCAAGCATCGCATACAACAAAGAGGCATATAGATAATTGGATCGTTAAGTTAGTTAGATTAGGGCAGGGAAAACCGGGACTTAGGGACTTGTATTGATTCATTGCCTAGGAATTTATTGCTGAAACGCAGGTAATTGTGAACCTCAGAGAATTAGTGCAGCCGACAAATACTGCGGTCATTGTTATTGATATGCAGAATGACTATGTACATCGTGATGGTGCGTCGTTGCGGTATTTTCGGGACAAAAATGATGGAAGGGAAATTAACCCGGAGACTGTCTTAAGTGCAGCTGAGAAAATTGTACCAAGCGTCATTGAGTTTGCTGGTGTGGCTCGTGCAGTGAAAACTAATATTGTATGGGTACGAACAGTAAATAATAGATATACAGTGTCAAGAATGGCTGCGCGACAGGGCAAAAACTTTGCCTGGTCTGATGATGAGTGGGGTACTGCGTTTTACGAAGGCTTGCAGCCTTTGGGTGATGAACCGATTGTCACAAAACAACGTCACAGTGGGTTTTTCGCAACTAACTTAGATGCCGTATTGCGTTCATTAGGAGCAGCTACCATTGTGTTGACCGGGGTTAGTACACCGTATTGCGTAGAGGGAACTGCAAGAGATGGTTTTGCATTTGATTACGATGTAATTACTGTGTCTAATTGTACGGCGTCTAAAGTGGAGTCTGAACATGAGGCGGCTCTATCTCGATTAGGTAGAACTTTTGGTGTAGTCGCGACATCGGAAGAGATTATTTCAGCGTGGAGTTAGAGAATAGGCGTGATGATAGCTAGAAGAGTTGTATGAACATATACAGTGTATGTACTGCTAAGGGGTTGACAAATGAACAATAAGTTGCACGAAGAGAAGGGTATGGTTTATGACCCTGAGAGTCAATGGCTTACCGTAACGGGCATGATTGCGAAAAATTTGAGGACTCACCCGCTAAAGCCACGTCCTAAGCGGGGAAATTTCTTCGCTGCCCGTTTTGACGATTTGTCTGGTAACACTACTTTGGGGTGTCATGTAGGTGAGATGCCGGGAAAGAAAAATATTGGTCATAGGCACGTCGATGAGGCAATAATTATGACATTGAGTGGTTCTGGTCATAGTGTACTCTATCAGGCTGATAATACTCGTAGCTGGCCGGCCCAGCATGAGATGGAATGGCAGGAAGGCAGTCTGATAGTCATTCCGATCAACGCATATCATCAACACTTTAATGCTGAACCTGATAAAACTCCTGTTCGACAACTGGCGATTAAGAATGTGCCACTACTACGTAGCGTTTTTGATGACCGAGCTGTTATCTATGCGAACCCACATCGTTTCTATGAGAGATATCATGACGAAGATGATTATTTTGCGCTGAGCGAAAGAGTAGGGGAAAGGCAGTGGCGGACAAATTATGTCAAGGATTTGCGAACGGTTTCCTTGGATGAGTGGCCAGAGCGGGGAGACGGAATATCAGCCATGTTTTTTCAAATGGGAAATATGTGTACGCTACGCCCTCATGTAACGGAGATTGTCGCCGAGGGACGTACCCTGCCGCATCGGCATCTGCGGGAGGAGTTGATATACATTCTTAGTGGCAGAGGATATACACGGATATGGCAGGAGGAAGACGGAATGGAGGTGCGCGTGGACTGGGAAGAGGGTGATTTGTTGTCTCCTCCCCTAAATACCTGGCATGAGCACGTGAATTTGGACAAGAGTGCGCCGGCGCGCTATTACTCTGTGGAAAGCATCATCCTCGACAGACTTTTCAATAATCGTATGTTTGTGGAGGAGAATGATTTCATCTTTAAGGATCGCTTTAGCGGCTAGGCATGCTAATTGCCTAGCCGCGCGTATGTAATTTTGAAGTGTCGAATTTGATTACTATGGACGGAAAGCTCTTGGCATTGGCTTCATCAGTCTGCTTTGGGATTAACCCCATCCTGATCAAGCGGGGGCTCAAAAATTCTTCCTCCAATACGGCTGTAGTAGTTAGCCTAATTAGCGGATGGATAGTTTTGACACTGTCGGCGCCCGTTTTCGGAGGGTTCCAATTAGACAAACTGACAGTGGACGCGACTATATTTTTTGTATTGAGTGGTGTGTTTGGGGTGATACTCGGTAGGGTGACATTTTATTGGACTATCGAAAAGCTTGGTTCATCGCGTGCTAGCACGGTAAAAAATTCAGCGCCGGTGATCACCACGGTTTTGGCTGTCTTTGTTCTCAATGAGAGTCTCGATCTATTGAGGTGGGGGGCAATAGGTCTGGTTACGGCTGGATTAATGCTTATTGGGCGTGATGCGAATACACAGGCGAAAAACAGGATTGTGTGGTACAGAGTAGCGCCCGCGGTTTTGACGCCGCTATTTTATGGCATGCGGCCGCTGTTCTCCAAAATGGGGCTCAATCTTTTGCCACTACCGTTTACAGCGTCGTTTGTGGGTTATTCTGCTGCGGTGTTGATATATGCCTGTTATTTTTGGATAAAAGAGCGGGACTACGTGGATATATCGAATGTGCGGAGTGGGGTATGGTTTGGTCTTGGGGGAATACTGCAGGTAGTTGGTTTAGTGGCACTTTATTTTGCTTACGAACACAGTGATATTTCGGTAGTGTATCCTATCAGCGCTAGTGCGCCGCTTGTTACATTTCTGCTCTCGTACACCATATTAAGGAATGTGGAGAAATTGAATCTAATGGATCTGATTGGAACAACAGCAGTGGTGGCTGGTGTAATTATGCTCCTGAATTGAAGGTTAAGTGTAAGAGAACATTTAAGGTGGAGATACGGCTGAATGGGAAAAAATGGGGCTCATAATGAAAGAGGAGTTTAGCTAAATGTTTTAATAAATAGTAACAAGTAGCTAAGCGGTGCAGTAAACAAAAAAAACGAAGGATAGTTAAAGTAGGTTATCAGAACAAACTTTGAATAAGATGAATACATCAACAATTGGAGGCTATAAGGAAAATGGGTAAGGATTTGAGGACGTACCTGGATGAACTGTTAAAGGCTCGGCCAGATGCGTTAAGGGTGGTTGATAAGCAGGTTGATCCCAAATGGGAAATTACTGCGATGATTGAGAAACTTAGGCGTGAGCAGAAGGAATTCCCTGCGGTATTGTTCACTAATGTGAAGGGGTCAAAAATACCCGCGCTTATTAATCTGGCTGGAAGCTATGATAGGTTGGCTTTGTCGATTGAAACGGATGTACACAATATGGTTCCTGAATATGCTGAGCGCGAGGGAAATTTTACGCCTCCTAAGGAAGTGTCTAAGGAAGACGCCCCTGTGCAGGAAGTGGTGTGGACGGGAAATGAGGTCGATCTGACAAAATTACCTATAGTTTGGCATAATGAGATGGATTCAGGCTACTATATAGATGCCGGTCCCTCCATAGTGAGAGATCCAGATAATGGCAAGCTAAACGCTGGGATCTATCGACATGAACGGCAAGCTAAGGACGAATTGGGTTTCATGCCTAATCCTGCTCATCATGGTGCTTTTGTGTTGCGTCGATATCGTGAGATGGGTGAGTCTATGCAGGTAGCTATCGCGGTAGGACACCATCCTGCGTGGCCGATGGCAGGTGTCTCTAAGCTGGGTGGTATAGGCGGAGAATTTGAGGTAGCTGGCGGTCTCCTAGGGGAACCTTTGGAAGTGGTCCAGGGAGCTACTGTGGATTTGATGGTGCCTGCTAGGGCAGAAGTAGTCATTGAAGGTGTCATTGATACGAGTGAAGATGCTATGAGGCATGAAGGCCCTTTTGGCGAATATCCGAGGTACTATACTGGTGTTGGAACAATGCCGTTTATCAAAGTGACTGCGATTACTATGAGACATGATGCTATTTATCAAACGGTCTTTAATGCTCATACCGAACACACTTGTCTTGGTGCTTTGCCTCGCATGGGAAGTCTATTGAGGCGTATCCGGGAGGTAATGCCTACGGTGACTATGGTAAATCTACCCGTCTCGGGTATGGGACGTGGTCATGCCTATATTTCACTCAAGAAAAGGAGGGATGGCGAACCAAAGCAGGCTGCTTTTGCCGCCTTTGCAGTTGACCCCTTAGTCAAGCATGTATTTGTGGTTGATGATGATATAGATGTTTTTAACGAAGAAGAAGTACTATGGTGTATGTGCACTCGTTTTCAGGGAGATCGGGACTTGGCAATGATTCCGTATGCCATGGATGGGCATCTGTCCCCAAATAATTATGATATTGAAAGGGATGAACGGTCTGAGGACCGTCATAAAAAGATTATGGCTACCAAGATGATCTTTGATATGACTAAACCAGCGCCACCGACATTCTTTCCGAAGGCCTGTGCTGTACCTGAGGATGTGGTACAGAGAGCGAATACCGGGGAACTTAAGGAGGTCACGGATGTTGGGCAAATTTTACGACCGAGGGTTTAGTGCGCGGCCGAGGGCATGAAAATTAGTGGATCTCAGATAAACCTCTGCATGATCAGTGTTTTTTGCGAAGGTGTTAGGCGATAATTTACTTCTGGCTTTGATCTGTAACGGGACTATCTCCGACATGTGGTGTTGGAGGCGGTAGAATCGATGGAACAACAACAGAAAGTGCGATGTGCCGTCATGAGAGGGGGGACCAGTAAAGGCGCGTTCTTTCATTTAAAAGATCTGCCAGAGGATCTAGTTGTGAGGGATCGGGTACTGCTATCCGTTTTTGGGAGCCCAGATGCGCGACAGATAGATGGTCTGGGAGGAGCGGATCCACTTACCAGCAAGGTTGCTGTAGTGAGTCTCAACGATGATGCAAATGTGGACGTCAACTACACTTTTGGTCAGGTGAATATAGATAAACCATTTGTGGACTATAGAGCAAATTGTGGCAATATCTCGGCTGCTGTAGGCCCTTTTGCGATTGATGAGGGACTAGTAGAAGTAGTAGAGCCAGTTACGAAAGTTAGAATTCTAAATACAAATACAGGGAAAATGATTGAGGCAGAAGTGCCGGTTTCGGGCGGAAAGGCGGAGGTGGAGGGTGATTTCTATATACCCGGTGTCCCTAACCCGGGCGCGAGGATCCGTTTGGGTTTTGTAGACCCAGTGGGTTCTGTGACTGGAAAGTTGCTGCCAACTGGACAAACGAGAAATATGATAGATGTGCCGGGACATGGCATGATTGAGGTGTCCATAGTGGATGCTGGTAATCCCTGTGTATTTGTACGCGCAAGTGATTTGGGACTGATTGGTGATGAGTTGCCATCGGAAATAGAGGAAACCCCTGGCGTTTTGGACAAACTAGAGAGTGCCAGGGCAATAGCGGCGGTTATGATTGGGTTAATCGACTCTCCGAGTAAGGCGGCGGAGATTTCCCCTAGTGTGCCGAAGATAGCTATCGTTGGACCTGCTATGAGTTACCAAACGGACAGTGGGTCTGCACTAGATTCAAAAGAGATAGATTTAGTTGCCCGGATAATGTCTATGCAGCGGGTGCATAAGGCCTATGCCCTGACTGGAGCTATAGCATTGATATTGGCGGCGGGGTTGCCGGGTACTATAGTATCGGAGGTAGTGGAGATGGAAGGGGGGGTTGTCAATCAGCTAAGTTTGGGGCACCCCGATGGCGCTATGAGGTTGGAGATAGTTGGAGATGAGGTGCGAGGCGGAGATCGAGGTATCGTCAAAGTGATTGCTGAGCGCACGGCGCGCCGGATTATGGATGGATTTGTATATGTGCCTCAAAGTATTTGGATGAAAGGTTAGAGGATTGTGATTACTAAGTTGATTAAGCGTATCGGATTAACTTCATAAAATAGGAACAAAAGGTAATGAGACTAAAAAATAAGGTTGCGATTTTGGCGGGTGTGGGAGAAAGGTCCAGTCGTGCTACTGCTGTTCTGTTTGCTAAGGAAGGGGCCAAAGTGGTATTGGCAGCGCGGAGGCTAGAGTACATATCGGAGACGGCTGACACAATCAATGAGATGGGTGGTCAAGTTACTGTAATTCAGGGAGACGTGACCGTCAGTGATGATGCTAATCGTATTGTGGAGACAGCTGTCGAAACGTATGGGGGGATTGACATAATATACAATAATGTGAGCGGTGCATTTGCGTCTCAGGGACAGCGGTTGCACGAGATAGATTTTGATGACTGGCGTATGGTTCTTGACGGTATACTCAATTCCGCATATCTAATCTCTAAGGCAGGATTACCATTTTTACTTAAGAATGGAAAAGGGGTGATACTATTTGTTGCTGCCTCGGAGAATGTCCAATTGATGGGCAATGCTGCTTATGGTGCCGGAAAAGCAGGAATAACGCAACTAACCAAAAACATGGCGCGGGAGTATATCGGTGACAAAATACGAGTAAACTGTATTTCTCCCGGTTTCATGCAGTTAAAGCCGTGGTTGGAGAGGGATGTAAACTCGAGTACGGATGCTCTCTATAGGGATGGTGATTTACAAAAGAGACATGGGTTACCGGAAGATATAGCTTTCGCTGCAACATATTTGGCAAGTGATGAAGCTAATTGGGTGACTGGCCAGACTCTGATATTGGATGGCGGCGATGATATT
>JAKUPR010000063.1 GCA_022450585.1 Anaerolineales bacterium
CAACACGACGCACCATGTCATCGCAGCCGACTACGAGGTCTCGGTCTATTCAGAATCTCCTCTAATAATCCGCCATGACCCAGTGCCACGAAATCAGCAGCCGCCAGCCGGTCTCCAGCGAGCAGCCGAGGTAGCACCCAATCAATCACATTCGTCTTCTGGCTGCGCGTACAACCAGGGGCGCCTAATACTGGAGTTCCGCCCACATAACCCAAAAGCAAAAGGTGTCCTGGGTCAACAGGAACGCCATAGCAAACCACCTCTCCACCCACCCTCTCAATCGCCCGGGGCGTAATGTCATGTCGATCTACAATAGCCGTTTCACCAGCTAAGATCAACAAATGCGCTCCACCTGCAACACATGATTCAATCTTCTCCGCCAGCGCGATTTCCCCGAAATAGTCGTCTAGAGTTACATATTCCACCGAACTAATTGTCGCATTAAGGGCGCGCAATCTTGAACGAATTGACGGCTCAAAATCACGTGTAATACGATCTCGCACTTCAGGAGAACCCGAGAGTATCAGTGCCACATCCCGCATCTCTATCTTACTCATCTCGATTATCGGTCCATCCTTACTAGAAACCTCTTCTGCTTTTTCAAGGACGTGGCCCGCCACTGCAAATGGTATTACCTTTACCGTCGCTACGATTTTTCGCGCCTGCACTGATAGGTTATTTGACATCGTCGCCAAGGTGATCCCAGCGCATTTATTAATTCCGGTAACCCTATCAACGTCCACCCGCAGAAGACCTAGTTCCTCTGCCACTAAGTTAGCCCTACCAGCCGTGGGTCCCGCAAGCACTAAACCAGAGCCCATTACCGAATTAGCAATCCTAAATGCGGCTGAGTCTTCATCTACATCATCAAGTTCAAGCTCAGCAACATATATCGATTCCCGTCCTAGTTCACGCAGCAACTCAATATCACCTTCGGCAAGCATGAGCCCCTTCCGCAACACTCGCCGTCCATCCGCTCCCGCTACATTATGGCCAAGGACTTTACCAGCCGCCTCGGTTAACTTTACCGGACCAAATTTCATAATCGATTTACATTTATCCTAACTATGCCCCTAAACAACGGTCATCCAACAATTTGATGCTAAGACCGCAAAAGCGTATCGGTTTTTGCTGCTGCGACGAAGTCGTTACGATGTAGACCTCGTATCTTATGTGTCCACCATGTAACGGTAACCCGACCCCATTCCGTTAGAATAGCCGGGTGGTGGTCTTCTTCTTCTGCTAGCACTCCCACCTGATTGGTAAACGCCATAGCCTGCACAAAATCAGGGAACTCAAAGTTCCGCTCGAGCCTATTGATTCCTTCTCGTCTCACAATCTTCCAGTCCGGAACCTGTTCGCCATATTCAGCCATTTCATCCCCATCAACCTGAGGCGCATCCGAGCGACACGCCACGCACTTCATCTTTGTCAACTTGACCATACCGCCCTCTCTTTCCAAATCGCATAGACAATGAATTCCATTGTCCGATTATTATAACTCCTGTACATCTTTCGACCTATATCCAAACAACCTCATTAGACCAGTTACTCCCTATATTCCCGACATCCTTGCCATCGCTTCACTGACGACCCATTATCGTAAATTCTGCCAACGAACTGCAGTACGACACCACTTATTCAGTTCGACTCTATAGGTATACAAAGGTATACAATATATTCATACTATCTACTGTATGGGAGACACCAATGTCAAACTTCCTCTATTATCACGACCACAAGGGAGTTAATTCTAACTCCATATTTAAGTCAACTCTATTTCAAGGGTCACAACTACTAGTTGGCCTAAACTGTCTCGAGCCTGGACAAATCCAAAACACACACGTTCACAGCGAACAAGACAAGTTCTATTTTGTCCTGGAGGGTAAAGGACAATTCGTAGTCGGAAAAGAAACCCGAGAAGCCTCTGCCGGATGCACCGTATGGGCTGCCGCAGGAGTACCTCACGGCGTTACCAACGACACACAACTACCATTAATCCTTCTAGTCGGAATTGCCCCACCACCAACTTGACATCTCCACACACAATTGCCACCACCGCTAAAGCAAGCACCACACCATCAGCACAGTTTTTTTCAGAAGCGAGGTCATGAATTTATTTTTCCTGAACTCTTTCCCATCGCTCCGCTGTTTTTCTCCTTTGGCTCTACTAATCGCGGTATTAGACCCCCGATGCCCTACGGTACAATCTCTTCAAATCATCCGACCGCTTTATCCAAGTCACTTATTAGGGAACTCATAACACTCGGTTTCGCCAAAATTGTCTGTGTGTACTGCCTGTCCCATCCAACCCCATTCCAGTTAATCTCGCACACACATTCCTCATCAATAATGTTTGCGTTCTGCTTCTGATCAGCGCCAGAAATAATCATTTGCATGTAGTCGCGCCGGTTACCCGCCTTTACCTTAGCAATCCTGATCCTTGCTCCAACATCATCTCCCCTCACATATTCAAGATTAAAAACCAAACCATTACCCTCACATACAGCCCGTATTTTATCCAGCTCATCCTGTAGTGTTGGTTTATCTATATCCATAGCCTCGTTCCACCTCGATTAACCACCAAAGCCTGCTTACCCAATCCTCTAACGCCCCCAAACCGATATATAAATTCACTGAGAATTACACAGAACAAAGGATTACATAATTTGCATGTGTTGCGTGTACCATTTGTTTACACTCTCATTGACAGCGCCCCAGCATCATACTACCCACCACGCCTAGTGTCTCAACCTGACTCCCCCCTTTATTCAGCACTCACTACAATTCCATGTTATCCAATTTTTTTAGTTCCTACTCAACCAACTCGCTCACCATCTCTTAGTATCTCTGGAGTGTCTCTACCAGGAAAAAAAAGAACCTTTCTCTATCAATAGACACTCCTACTTCAACATTAGCTTGTTTGGGACGAGACAACTGATCATCTATCTCATCCCAAACACTATTGCTCCGCTCATCCTTCCTGCGCCCAAGCGCACCCGCCCTCCGATCACAAACAGTCATGCCATAAGTATGGTCTCCACTCGTTTCCACAACTACGTGCATAGATTCAAATTCAATCATATCCGGCTCAATAACTGCCATCACAGCACATGGATCATGTAGCGATGCCCCCCGTGCACCTAATCTCTCACTAGCCGTGACATAGAAGTTGAGTAAATCTGCTACAACCTGCGCGGCGCCATTATTGATAGTCCGAATTACCCCAATTTCCTTTTGGCCCACTAAAACCTGACCGGTCAAATTAAGGCCAGCCATAAATATTGGTATTTTGGCACGAAATACTATATCAGCCGCCTCAGCATCATGATATACATTAAACTCGGCGGCCGGCGTAACATTACCATTCGTAACACTACCGCCCATCATACTGATGAGTTTAACCCTTTCGCGCAGTCGAGGCTCTTTTCGAAGTGCCGTCGCAATATTAGTCAGAGGACCGATAGAAATCAGCACAAGATCCGACGCGCTCATACCAACTTCAATGATAAATTCTACGGCATGACCCTCAAGAGGAACCTTGGTCGGCGCTGGCAGGTCTGCCCCACCCATACCTGATTCCCCATGGAAATGTGGAGCGTAGACTGGGTCCCGCTTCAATGGCCTGTCAGAACCCCGCACAACCGGTATATGCGTCGCTCCTCCCAGCTCAAGCACCTTCAACGCATTGGTAGTGACTTTTTCAATCGATTCATTTCCCGATACAGTCGTAATCCCAACCACATTGAGGTGTTTAATTGCCAGGAGAATTGCAATCGCATCATCAAGCCCAGGATCACAGTCAATGATTACAGACGTCACATCATCCCCTATAACTGCCTGTTTCGTCAGTCCATCTCTTAGATGGACTGACGAAACACAACATCATCCAAACTCTAGACTTCAGACTTTTGCCCCAAATGCCCTACTTATACCAATAACAAATATCGGCCACAAAATTACTCCTCCCAGAATAAATAACGGCGCGAAAAGGTTTGCGGGAAACAAACCAAACAATGATGCCGCTTGCGAAACAAGGATCAGCCATCCAGCTCCTCTTCCCGCCCATACGCCCCATGATGGCACCAAACCATCACCATTAGCCCTTAGTACCGTCAGGGTCCAAATTCCAACTACTACAAAGAAACCAATTTGGTTCACGTTAGTCACAGCCAATACTTGCGACGGATTGAGTGTTGTCTCGAAAACACTATTAGCACTCGCTGTTGGCGACAAACTATTAAGAGTAGAGATAGCTGCACCTACTAAAGCGATTTGACTAATGACCCTAAAATATGGCTTGTCATCCGCACCAAATAGCTTCATGCTCAACGCAATAGTAAACGCAAACCCGAAGCCCTGCAGCAAGCTTATGCAATCATTAAGTGGTCCCCATGTCTCATCATAACCACTGTTCCCAACCCCTATCAAGCCAACCCAAATCGCGAACGTCGCCACTGTCCCTATCGCCGCCACAAGGGCCATAGGCCTTCCCAACCGTGCTTCTGCTGATGTAATCATGTTAGTTTATCTCCTAATTTATCCGATAACCTATCTGCGCAAGAAGTACTTATACATAATGATTGTATATCTATTCCTATAATCTGCCACAATCCGTAATCCCGTTAATGTCTTAGGTTTCCTCATTGTTAACTACTTTCCACCATATACGTATATCATCGCCCTTACTCTCCAAACTCAGAAGTTTTAATACAGCAGTTCTTTCTTAGTTTAAAATCAGTTGTTCATTGAGGAAACGCTCTAACACCGCTCAGCTTTCATAGAACCCGCACTGCATATGCTTTACTTGTATACAGACTTCATTCGGATTATACTTACTCAGATGAGGGGAATAGCGCGCCCAAATAAATTTGCGCCCTAAGGTTAGACAACATGACCAAAGAGACAACTGACGATGGCAAGATTGGTTGCCTCCTCACAGCAATTTTTCTCGTCGCGAGCACAATTTTCATTTACTCGCACTTATCCCAGTAATCACTGTCATCATACTACTCAGACCGCCCATGACCCACGACAATACCAATAACGTCGACAATGACGCACCTATATCAAGAGAAGTGTTACTACAGCTAATTAACAGCTCAATTCAATCCGGTCATCCTCTATATCTAGTACAGGCGAACCTCAGCGGAGCAAACCTGTTTGGCGCCAACCTCTCTGGCGCCAGTCTCGGAATGGCCAACCTCACAAACACTAAATTGACAAATGCAAACCTAAGTGGTGCAAACCTGCAGTGTGCAAACCTCAGCGGGGCTAACCTTACCAGGATTAATCTCACAGGCGCCAAATACAACGCCGACACCATATGGCCTAATGGATTCGATCCCGTCTTAGCGGGGGCGATAAAGAACGCGGACTAAGCAGTCTTTCGTCATAACCACTCCGTCAAATCACATTCGGTTGAAGTGACCCACCCAGGACTCGAACCTGGAACCAATTGATTAAGAGTCAACTGCTCTGCCAATTGAGCTAGTGGGCCAAAATTCGTTGAGAATTATAGCGCGCCACGATATCATGTCAACAATTAGAAGTTGTTCATTTTCCCCAATTTCCACTTTCAAGTAGGGCCAACTGACGGCTGAAGAATCCAAACCAACACTTGCAGGAACTTGCCATCACCCAATTTACGGCCGCCTTCACGCACCGCCCAACAGATAATTAACCAAAATGCGCCGCGGCAACCTCCACGGCGCATTAACGACTCCACCTCCGATACCCAGCCTAGAACAAGCCAATCACTTTGCCAGTTTCTATGTCAATATCCACATCGTAGTACACCGGCCTAGTAGGCAGCCCAGGCATGGTGCTCATCTCACCCAGTAAAGGATAAAGAAATCCGGCGCCAACGCTAGCTCGAATATCACGTACAGGCACGACAAAATCTTTAGGGACGCCTTTCAAGTTGGGGTCGTGGCTGATGCTAAGATGTGTCTTAGCCATGCACATCGGCAGTTGATCAAAACCAACACGGTTATAGAGTTCTATTTTCTCCTCAGCCTCTGCAGAGAATTCGACGTCTTTAGCTCCATAGATCTCTTTGGCAATGGTCCGTATCTTTTCCTTGATTCCCATGTCCAACGGATATAAGAACTTAAAGTTGTTAGGTTTTTCCGACGCAGCAATCACCGCTTTCGCTAAATCAACCGATCCGGCACCACCTTCCGCCCAATGATTGGACATAACTGCATCTTCAGCACCACTCTCCACCGCAATCCTACGCACCACCTCAATTTCGGCATCTGTATCATCCTTAAATCGATTGATTCCCACTACCACAGGCACTCCGAAACGAATAGCGTTTTTTATGTGTGCGACCATGTTGGCACAACAAGACTCTAGCATCTATAAATTTTCCTCATTGTAAGCGGAGTCCAACGGCTTTCCCGCTACTACTTTTGGTCCGCCCCCGTGCATTTTCAATGCTCGTATTGTCGCTACCAAGACTACTACATCCGGAACAAGTCCACTATATCGACACTTAATATTGAAAAATTTCTCCATACCTATGTCCGCGCCAAACCCGGACTCCGTAACCACATATCCATCGGCACCCACCAATTTCAATGCAATTTGATCTGCCACAATCGAGGAATTACCGTGAGCGATATTTGCAAATGGACCCGCATGGACAAATGCTGGTGTACCTTCTAGTGTCTGCATCAATGTTGGCATAATTGCATCCTTCATCAATACCATCAGAGCACCGCTTACACCAAGGTCATCCGCCGTAACAGGTTCACCGCTCCGACTGGTGCCTATGACCATACGACCCAATCGATCTCTCATGTCTGCCATATCGGTCGTCAACGCCAAAATCGCCATAATCTCACTTGCAACAGTAATGTCAAACCCAGTTTCTCGAGTACGACCTTTCTCTTTCGGCCCTTTACCCACCGTAACACCACGCAGAAAACGGTCATTTGTATCAAGAACGCGCTGCCAAGTAATCGAATCTGGATCAATGTCCAGCCTAACAAATCGGCTGCGTTCCTCCTTACTCAATTCATTCGGGTCACTCTTCTCAATCCCCAATTTATCCAACCTCCGCAACATCACACTAGAGAATTGCCGACTGCCATCCGAGCCAGATGCCGGACACAACCTGTCAAACAGCGCCTCATCCGTTTGAGTAGCCTCATGAAACATACGAGCATCGATCGCAGCTGCCGTTAAATTATTCGCCGCTGTAATCGCATGTATATCGCCCGTCAGATGTAAATTAAAATCCTCCATGGGAATTACCTGACTGTATCCGCCACCCGCTGCACCGCCTTTGATCCCAAACGTTGGTCCCTGGCTAGGCTGCCGAATACAGGTGACGACTTTCTTATTCAGATGCGCACCCACAGCAAGGCACAACCCACCCGTCCTGGATGTCTTACCC
>JAKUPR010000064.1:0-3827 GCA_022450585.1 Anaerolineales bacterium
GCCACTGAGTAAATCGATGGCAAATACAGAGTTGTGCAGATCGTCGCCGTGGGATCGAGTGTGCCACTGTGTCCCAGGGCTCAGCTGGGGCTGGCTTGACTATGTCATTCCACATGCACAGCATACAGCAGAAACATTGGAGATAGTTTTAGTGGAAGTACCATCTGAACACGGACCTTTCGGCGCACGCGGAGTCGGAGAGCCTCCGATCGTAGCAACTGCAGCGGCGGTGGCAAATGCCATTGCTGATGCTACAGGAATACGTCCAAATGCTTTACCAATCAGACCGTCACAATTACTGTCCGCACTGAAAGATGCGCAAAATCTCGGATAGGCCTTAATATCCGAGACTGCGAATGCCAAACCACTCCAACAAATTGGTAGAAATACACAAGAGAATTGTGTTAAATAGACAGCTGTCCTATACCTTGAATTTGCGGACAAATCCTAAATATGTATCTGTATACTGCTCTATTTTCCCGCGAAATTCATCATCGATCACAGTACCATCTTCGTCCAAAACATCAGTTACATTACCTACCGTAAGCATCTGAGGCATTGGATAAGCTAAGATACACAAAATAGTTTGTTGCAATTGATAAGCTGCCCGAATACCTCCCAGGGGCCCAGCTGACGCAGTCGCCACCCCAATGGGCTTACCATCAAAGGACGCCTTAGCGAACACATCTATAAAGTTTTTCAATCCAGATGACATCGCCCCGTTGTACTCCGGTGTCAGAAATATTAGTCCGTCAGACACTTTCATGATCTCTGATATTCTGGCAAGTTTTCCATTGGGATCGTCAACATTACCAAAACGCTCCACAAACGGCGGTAACTCCAATTGCATTAAGTCAATAATTACAGCCTTGTGATCTACTGCCTCAATTTGATTACCTAGTCCTAGTGCTACTCTATGACTACGACGACCCTCCCTAGAACTACCGGATACGATAGAAATTCTCACAAATAGCTAATCTCCTTGTAAACTGCTTAAACTTCACCGCTGCTGATTCACTCGGCCAATCGATACCTTCGCACCATTGCGAACGTGCCGAAATTCTGTCGCATCACCTTGCAAGTTACCGACAATATTCACTGGACTCGCTGCTCGCGGACGTTCGTCCGTACTCACCGGCGTTGGCCCGAAAAAGATACAAAAAGCATTCCCGACAGGCCAATACCCCAATTCTCCCACATCTACCTCAGAGCGAGCATCCGGCTCCTCTTCCGAAACTACCGGAATCTCAAAGAAAATTTCATCACCCCAAGTGTTAACATTAGTTTCTATCGGTAGCACTCTCCAAATTTTATTCGCCGTACCACTTTCATTCAGTTCTGCCAACATAGAAACCCCACCCGCATTTATCCATATTTTTCCCATAATCTCTCCATACAATTTGCTACTCTATAAAACAACAAACATCATACCGTCTAAACCCGCACAGTGTCACCAAACCATAATTAGCACCTAGACACAATTGTGTCACACTTCCTATTTCTTAGCCAGTAATTTGCTGGTCTTTCAGACCACGCCGTGAAGAGGATCACGATTTCAACAGCTGTTACTACACTAGTAAGCGTCTTATCCTATGCCCTATACGCAATCACCAGGCAATACTCAAATCAGGGATGGAGCCCACATTGTAGAATCGTGGTGCTAATCCTAGCGCAAAGTTAACCTAAATTTGTTGTAGGACTATACCCCCCCGTATCATCGAAAGTTGCGTGATGAATCATTGCCAATGTCAAAGATACTTATTCCATAATCGAGGGTTGTTTTACAAATAGATCGTATGTTATGATGGCAAGAAAATGCCACATTGATAGCAAGCAGCGGATCACGTTCTTGCCGATCCGAAGAGTACTAGTGTATAGTCCAGTTCTATTTGGAGATTACAGTAATATCGTGCAATTTTATTTTGAGGAGAATTATTAAATGAGTTTCAACAAAACCAGTGTAGAGATGGTCATCGAGACTGAACAAAAGGAATGGTTGGAGACAATAGCGAACGAGTATTCTATGAAAGACATATCGAAAGCAGTTCGAGTGCTTCTTGACTATGCTATTGAAGCGGATTCCGACAATGAAATCTTCAATTCCATTAGATGTCGTTTTTGCTCTTAGAACCATACGGAAACATCAGTTCCAGTTGACGCTCGCAAAGAAAAACCGGCGATTGTAGCCTACAAATAGAATCACACCAATCGACGAGACCAGGGGAAACCTGTTGGAATATCTTAGCGTGACAGTACTATTATAGAACTAACGCCTAGACCTAAACCCAACAGTCTTGTGATATTAACGGGCTCACGAAAAATCACAATTGAAAGAATTACAGATACCACGACGCCCAGTCCAGCAATTGGGAAAATAATACTTCCTTGCCCGCCCAAACGAAATGCAAGTAACATAGCATAGACGGATACTGCCGCGAAGATACCCCCAAAACTGGCGAGCCCAGTCATTCTAGGCGACAAATCAAACGGGTGTCTTTGAACAATGTGTATAAGTACTGCCACCACACCAAAGGCTATGGTTTCAACAACCATATAGCTCGGACCATACACATCGTTTGCTCCAGCAATTTTCCATACGAACGTAGTGATTCCTCCACAAATTAGCGCTAGAAAAGCAAGCATAATTGGCATACTCATACTCATATTCACTATATATACTCCTAAGGGTTGGTATTTGTGCGTAACTACACTGTGATTACACTAGGAATCGTTGATAAATCTGCCGAATATTTGCAGCAATTGCAAGCAGTGCAACTCGTTTGGAAACTATGTAAGAACAGACTCGGATATTGAGTATTAAGGAAAGGGGGCAATGAAGCTGTTTCTCAGCCTCTAGGCACTATTCGCACCCTAATCAACTTCTTCGTCTTCTATCTTTTTTACCCATCTCGCCTTAGTCTTGTGAGTACTATCACAAAATGGCATAGAGGAGGACAGTCCACATCTACAGAAGGACCTTTTACCACTGATGGTTTCCTCAGTACCATCTTCGCGAATCAGCTTAAACTCTCCAATAACTTTTAGTGATTTACCAATTCTAACCTCTACCATTTCAAAACCTCCATGACACACATCCTCTTAACACCCATAATCCAAGTAGCACAATTCTTCATTGTTTTTTCCCCTGAAACCCCGTATTACCCTTCCTCATATTGTATTGCCTCCACTGGACAGCACTCCGCTGCTTCTCTGATTTTGTCTTCAATAGGTGCAAAATCCACTCCTCCTAGAATAGTTGCCTTCCCAATATCATGATCCACCTTGAAGAGTTCTGGACACAACGATTCTGAAGTGCCACATGTAATACAATTATCTTCGACCCAAACTCGTGTAATGGCCAATGGTCTTTTACCTCCTTTTTGCTAATCAATCCTAAGATTTCTAGTAGTCGTATGGAAATTGTATCGTTAATCCATGATAAGGCATAGTGTCAGAAACCAAGACCAACATGACACATGCGAACTTCTAGATGCGAATAGCTTCATAAGCTACCATGAATCTGATTAACGCACGGTGGCTATATAAATTTCTCAATCACTCCCTTAGCATCTTGAGAGCCATGTCTTTTACCATTGTTATGCAAAGTGCGGACATATCAGGTAGAGATATTGTATAATTACGTACAAGAGACAACGACAGTATCACTGACGTGGTTGACTACATGTTAGAAATGTAGCAGAAAGACAATATACCAATTGCCAGAAAGTCGGTGATCCCTATGACAAATCTAAGAAAGGAGCAAAGTAATGGTTGATACACAAGACCTACAAGAGAAATATCGTCTGACGGAGAACCAACTCAAGTTT
>JAKUPR010000064.1:3898-7189 GCA_022450585.1 Anaerolineales bacterium
CTACATTTCCCCGCCTTTGTTCACCGAAGAGGAACTGGCCGACGGAATGGTGCACATGGCTCGCGTATTTGCCGAAGAGTATGAGACCAATGTGCCACCCAACATTAGGAAGTGGTGGGTTGGTGATCCAGACACTAGCATGAAGAATGTTGATAATGCGTGGTGGAGCGACTACGTGATTCGTCGCTTTGTCTTGTCTCCAGCTATCGGTGCGATCACAGCCCAGCTAGCGCGCACAGATAGCGTACGCTTATTTCAGGACCAGATGCTCGACAAGCCCGGTATCGGGTCAGACAGTCCACGGTCTGCAACAGTTGGATGGCATCAAGACTGGGCATACTGGAGATGTACAACTCCTGCACATGCTTTGACAGCTCGTGTTTCACTGGATGGTGAAACTGCAGAGAACGGTTGCATGCAGGTTGTTCCCAGCAGTCATCTCTGGGGAGTACAAGACGGAAGACATTTTTTTCAGGACGACGCAGACATCAACGACTTGCCTGAATTTAGTACCCCGGATGGTGAAACAGTGAGGGTCGCAAACCTCCTATTGGAACCCGGCGGAGTGTCATTTCATCACTCAATGACATTGCACGCAAGCCCCGAGAACCGCACTAACAGTCCTCGGCGCACCATTATTGCTCATATGATCCCAGGCGAAACCATCTATCAATCTGGTACTGGAGACCACGCATTCAATGTTTCAGTTTTGGATGATCAAAAAGAATCTGATCTCAAAAATGGGGATATGTGGGAAGGAAACAGATTCCCGGTCATCTACCCACCCAGTAATTCAAACAGCAGCTGATTAGTGTTCACTATAT
The DNA here is from genome assembly GCA_022450585.1 of Anaerolineales bacterium. Classification (GTDB taxonomy): domain Bacteria; phylum Chloroflexota; class Anaerolineae; order Anaerolineales; family UBA11657; genus CAJWGI01. The sequence continues at coordinate 4,723 of JAKUPR010000064.1, forward strand.
CAATACAGAAATTTTCAGGAGAGAATCATGTCTTACAAACTGCCTGACCTAAGTTACGAATATGATGCACTAGAACCTTACATTGATGAACAAACCATGCGTACGCATCATGATAAGCACCACGCCGCTTACGTGAGTAATCTCAACAATGCTGTCGCGGGAACTGAATTGGAAGATGTAGATGTGACTCGATTGCTGACTAAACTCTATGCAGTCCCTAAGAACATTCGTGGTGCCGTGCGCAACAATGGCGGTGGTCATGCCAACCACAGTCTGTTTTGGGAAACAATGAGCCCTGATGGTGGGGGAGAACCTACAGGAGCTCTATCAGATGCGATCAAACAGACTTATGGTGAGTTCAGTTCATTTCAGGATAGTTTCAGCAAAGCTTCTATGAGCCGTTTTGGTAGTGGTTGGGCCTGGCTTGCGGTAAAGTTCGGTGGAACTCTTGTTGTGTACACCACCCCAAATCAGGATAGTCCCTACAGTTTTACGGGCGATATTCCACTGCTGGGATTGGACTTATGGGAACATGCTTACTACCTAAAATACCATAACCTTCGAGCGCAATATATAGAGAATTGGTGGCATGTCGTTGACTGGGATGTAATCTCAAGCAGATACGCGGAGGCAAGTACTAGGGCGCAAAGTTGGTCTGGGGATAAGGATTAGTACTTCAAATTTCAGATAATTTCAGATAAGAATAAATGGGAGAAATTGATAATGACAAGAATTACTATTGATCATATCGCGATAATGGTTAGTGACCTAGAGGAATCCTTGCGGTTTTACCGTGACATTGTGGGGATGGAAGTCGTCTCACCGGAGGAACATGAGGGTGGTCCCATAAACGAGATGACCCAGATGGGCGATGTTCATATGCGGGAATATAGACTACGTGCTCCAGGTGGCGTAAACGGTTACACGCGTGACCAAGCCTCTGGCGGTCAATTGACATTCGATCTGATTGAATGGATTCGACCCACTAGTCCGCAGCAGCGTCAACCCATTCATCACGTACCCAGCGCTCATATTTGTTTCGGGGTAGACGATGTACCTGCAACTTATGAGCGCCTAAAAGCGGCGGGAGTGGAAATTGTTTCACCACCAGTCAGCTTTGCAGGTGAAGGTGAATGGCACGTATTGTTCTTTTACGATCCAGATGGTAACTTACTTGAACTTAACGAAATCGGCACCGGTCAGCAAGAGGATCATGATTTCAATTGGAGCACCGCTTAGTAAAGTCTTAAGTCCTTCTGCCAATAACTAACGAAGGGTTAATTTTGACTAAGGCCTTTGCCATGGTTGCAAAGGCCTTAGTGTTTCTTGGCAACGATCATGAATCCACGAAAACTGCGCCCGCCTCGTCAGGGTTGAAACCTTCGGGCCAACGCGTGTTCGCGTCGTACTCAGCGCCAATTAATGAAGCGTTAGTCAGATCAGCGTTATTTAGGTTGGTTCCCCGCAAATTTGCCCCATCAAGTTGAGCGCCACTTAGAACTGCACCGCTTAGGTTTGCGCCAGTCAAGTCTGCACCAATTAGATCACGTCCGCTCATATCAGCAGCGCTCAAGTTAACCCCCCTGAGACTCTGGTTGGAAAGACGGACCACCTCAACACGGTCTGCACTCAGCGGCTCAGGGGTCGGTGTGGGAGTTGCAGACAGTTGCGCACAAGATACCAACATACTAGACAAGAGAATGGGTGCAACAACATGAAACGCCATTGAAACACTCGTAACGCTCCTATGTAATCCGCGTCCACCCAACTTGAACCCAATATTTTCCTTGCGCATGTTTTCTATTAAGAAATAATCCCAGCTACCGAGTAAGTACCACAATGGAGCCAACACCTAGCGCCAGACCAATTAATTTAGTAGTTGTTACTGGCTCGCGAAATACAATGAATGACAGAGGTACCGCCGTTATAACCCCTAGGCTGACAAGCGGGAAGACTATGCTACCCTGTCCTCCTAACCGCAGTGCATAAAGGGTAGCAGCGACTGATATGAGCGCAATCATACCTGACGTTACCGCCAGAGCAGCCATCCTTGGGGGCATGTGGAACGCGTTACGTTGCCATACGTGCACTACAATAGAACCTATTGCAACGGTCCCACTTTGCACCAACATCCAACTAGGAAGATACATTTTGTCAGCTCCTACAACCTGCCACAAAAAACTTATCACACCTGCGGTTATCATACCGACAAGCGCCAAAATGATTGGCATATTCATAAATAGACCTCACCTTATAATACTTTGTGAACAATTCCCCTTTTCAATCCAGGGAACGTCTTACATCAATCTGACCACTAGCATTCAATCTTGAAAAATGGAGCACAGTTCGTTCCACCCCATCCTGGAGTAGCGTGACTGGGAGTTCTCCAATTAACTCTACCAATGATGACTCGTCCAATGCCGCTGGGAACGGTAATTCTGCCTGCTCGTCATATGTTATTCGACCC
>JAKUPR010000065.1 GCA_022450585.1 Anaerolineales bacterium
ACCTCTCTTGCACCCAACACCATAGGTTCAACCCCAGCAGTCCAACGAGTATCGCCGTTATACGTAGCACCGTTCAAATCTGCCCCCTCCAAATCAGCTCCTTCTAGATTCGCCCACCGCAAGTCAGACATGCCCAATTTTGCGTCGCGCAGTTTCGCCCGATACAACAAAACTTCACTGATATTAGCACCAATCAGTTTCACTCCTTGCAAATTAGCCCCCCACAGACGGGCTTCACACAGATTCGCCTCACTCATGTCAGCTCCACTTAGGTTTGCGAAATATAGATCCGCCTTCCTCAGGTCGGCCTTATATAACTTCGCCGCCTCTAAGTCTACCCCGCGTAAGTCCGCCCCCCTCATCCTGCATCCGCTAAAGTCGCCACCCCTTAAACTCGCGTCCCGCAGCAGTACACCGCATAAATTCGCGCCTACCAAATACAAAGGGTGTGCCCACTGGTTAGAACTATTAACTAACTGGTATATAGTATCAGCCGATATCGGTGTATCGTAGTCCACTCCTACATACTCGCTATCCACCATATATTGTGCCTCCTATCCATCTCCCATTTTAAACACACAGGCTTAGCATGAAATAACTCTTTTGCGCACCAACAACTACCCAACACTCTCCAACACCGCCAATCTTTCCCTAGAGCCAAACAGAAACATTAGACTCACCAATGCGCACACAAGGCACATTGCCGCATTTACCCTCAGCACGGCCTCAAGACTATAAGCATCCGCCGCAATACCAAAAAAATACGCGCAAAGTGCAGCGCTAGCGAACATAAATCCCATAGTCAAGCCCGACGCTAATGCCCGCCATCTTGGAAACAAACTCTGCGCAAGAACCACAATCACAGGAGTAGCGGCGCCCGTAAATATCCCCGCCAATAGAACGAGGACATACATACCACCTCCCCTTACCACCGGATAGTAATACATCGGCCCTATCGCCATTAGCATAGTCCAAAACACGATTTTCCATTTCCCAAATCTATCAGCCAATATACCCCCCAGAACACCTCCAACGGCCGAACCGCCCATAAACACAGAAGCTGCCATACCATAAGCGCTAGGCGAAAAGTCACGATCCTGCAAAAGTTTGGGCAAGAATGTCATCGATGTCATACCGGGACCCGCCTGCAAAATAACAACCAACGCAATGGCCACTACCACCCAAGCAACTTGTGTCATATCGTTACGATCATTCCTTTCTCGATCAACCTCTAGACACTTTTCTTCTCCCCTCCGTTCCAGCTTTCCTCGGCTGACCTGCACCAGTGAATTGATTGCTACTGGTATTGTCAGGCCGGTTATCAGCAAAATCCCCCGTAGTCCTATCTCCTCCAGCAATTTACCCCCAATCATCGGCCCGAGAGCATGGCCCACCATTCCAAAGCATATAAATATTGACGCTGCGGTCGCCGCTCGGCCGCCCATTATAACGGCCCCACGCATCGTGGCTCTCTCTATACCCGAAGCATGAAACGCGGCCGACCCCAAAGCGCCTATTGACAAAGCCACAATCGTCCACATCCCAGATACAGTCACGGCTACTGACACCCACGCCGCTAGCCACAGCAAAGCAGCACCTACTATCCATTCGTTCCTGTATTTGTCCAAAATCCATCCAAAAACTGGCTGAGTTATAGAGCCGCACGCCATATATATCAGCACAACCAATCCGATATCACTATTTGACAGACCAAGACTCGGCGATAGATAGACCACTAACACCGCCATTTGAGTGTTGAGTATGTCAACCGCTAGATGGTTGGCTCCAACTCCGAGAAAATATCCATCTCTAAGCACCCTCATGCCTTCATTTTAGCTGCACAAAAGCAATCCCACCATATGCCGTTAGCTATCCCATACTTCAGCATTATCCCTTCCCACACATATCTACTACCTTCCACGAATCTTTACTGTCGTACTTACTTTCTATATCTGTCGAAAACCCTTACAATAGTTACAGCAGCGTTTTGCGCCCGTACCAATCTCGACCAATAAACCGTCAACAACCTAACTGCCATCACATTAGTCCGGAGAAAAGCGATGACCCCAGAGCCAGGCACAGACACCAACAGAAAACTTAGCGGGAGCGTTGTAATCGTTACCGGAGGCACTCAGGGTCTAGGCAAAGGCATTGCCTATCACCTAGCCGAATTGGGCGTCGATGGACTTGTAATCTGTGGTAGAAACCAAAATGGGGGCGAAAGTGTAGCTTCCGCACTTAATCGGTCTGGTTGTCCAACGATATATGTCCGCGCGGATTTATCCACAGAGGAAGCCTGCAGACAGGTAGTGCAATCCTGCGACGCAAGATTTGGTCGCGTAAACGGACTTGTCAACGCCGCTGGAGTCACCACCAGGGGAACTCTCGAAGATACCACGGTTGATCTTTGGGACCATATTATTGCAGTCAACGCTCGTGCCCCTTTCCTCCTTACACAGGCAGCAGTCAGAATTATGAAGCGCGAAAAGATTAATGGCAGTATCGTAAATATACTTAGCGACTACAGTTATGGCGGCGCCCCGGAACACATGGCCTACTCTGCATCTAAAGGAGCCTTGGCTGTCCTCACCAAAAATACCGCCCACGCACTTAGATTTGACCGTATAAGGGTCAATGGAATAAACATGGGATGGACCTATACAGACGGCGAAGACGCACTACAAAAGTCAACAGGTCAACCCGCCAATTGGTTAGAGCTCGCCGAACCCAAGCTTCCCTTTAAACGACTCCTTAGGCCCGCCGACATCGCATCACTTACCGCATATTTGCTAAGCACAGACGCCCAAATGATGACTGGTTCACTTATTGACCTAACAGAAAAAGTTATGGGCGCATCCAATTGATAGCCAGCCTACATCGACCAGTATATTTCACCCCATTACGTTCCCGAACCAAATCCTTACTCCATAAACCTAAATTTAATTTGCAAATCCTGCGTCATATGCACCGCTGCTGGATTCAAATCCATGCTCGCGAATTAGCCTAAGGGCCTCTATGGCTCCCCATTCGCGATCCATTCCACTGTCTTCCCATTCAATAGACAATGGGCCCTCATAGCCTATAGCATTTAGGTGTCGAATAATCTCGTCCCAGTTCACCTCACCTCTCCCCGGCGATACGTAATCCCATCCCCTCCGTAAATCACCATGTCGCAAATGGGAACCCAAGATACTGCCACGTCCATCTATATTCAATTTCGTATCCTTAACGTGCACGTGAAATATTCTTTCAGACATCTCTTCAATGAAATGTTTGGGGTTCAGCATCTGCAGTATAAAATGACTAGGGTCAAAATTAAACCCAAACCACGGGTGATGATCAACTGCCTCAAGCGCACGCCGCGCTGTATAGATGTCATACGCTATCTGCGTCGGATGTGGCTCTAAGCCAAACTTAACCCTGACCTCACCGAACACGTCCAAAACAGGCATCCAGCGTGCCGCAAATTCTTTGTAACCACCGGAGATAACGTCATCATTTATAGGCGGAAACCAGTAAAGGTTTGTCCACACGCTACTACCAGCAAACCCATTGACATTTGCAACACCCATCAGCTCAGCCGCCCTTGCAGTCTTACGCATTTCCTCCGCAGCTCGGCGCTTAACTCCCTCTGGTTTCCCATCCCCCCACACGTGCTCAGGCAAAATGCCTTTGTGTCGCTCATCAATCGGATGGTCACACACAGAATGACCAACGAAATACGAATTGATAGCAGAACACTGAAGTCCATATCTCTCAAGTATGTCCTTTCTTTCGCGTACATACTTATCGTCCTCTAGCACCCTCCCAACATCAAGGTGCTCTCCAAAACACGAAATTTCAAGACCATCATATCCCCACTCACTCGCCTTTTTCGCAAGCACCTCAAGTGGCATATCAGCCCACTGCAAAGTTACCAGCGTAATCGGTCTTCCCATAATGTAACCCCTCTGCTATATTTCGATCAACATCCTAAAACAGCACTTTCACTTGGTCCCAATATCACATCTTACTCTTACCAATCCACAACATTACGCACGCTTCATCAGAAAACTCACCATGCCAACACCCAAAACCACTGACACGACCCAAGGGAGAGCTCCAAAGCCTCGGCTCTCTACCACAATGCCAGTAATCCATGTGCAAACACCAGACCCCAAGGCAGCGGATGCCATTACAAATGTACTCGCAGCACCTATACGCCGTGGAGACAACTGGACCGACCACACAGTACCCAACTGGTACGCACCACTAATACCCATCCCTACCACAATCAGACCAGAACTCGCTAACCAAAATGCCGGCGCACTGCTCACGCCATAGGCGCCACATACTGCGACTACACACGAGGCAATCAAAAGTCTCCTCGGATGAATTCTGTCCGCCAGCCACGTATGGGTCGTCCGGCCAATCAGAATTCCTACCCATAGATACGCCGGAGTCAGGATAGCGCTCGAGTACTCTATCTCGTAACGACTCACTACATCGAGGTAGATCCAGCTATTGAATACTCCTTGGACACCGACCATTGCAGCTATGCCTAGACATACCGGCCCAATGTCTCTCAATACATCTATGATACCCTCCGACATGGAAAACGTAGTCGCAGGCCTCCAAGATCTTCGCGTTTCATATGTAGCAATGTGAAACGCAGCCGCAAAAAACAGTCCAACAACACCTATTACCAAGTAGTATCTTTGCCACCCAGATGTCCCTATAATCACGCCCGCTATTAAGGGCGCCGCTATCGAACTTACGCCAAATAGGGCATGCGTAAGCCCCAAATAGAATGCCCTTTTCTCCCCCCCTCCAGCCATCAACGCATTTACTGCGCAAGCGGTCGCCGCATTACCAATACCAATCACGAAAAACGCGAGCAGTAGCGTCTCGTACCCTGCCGAAAACGTGCTGGCTATTAATGCAATAGACCCTAGTGCCAGCGTTATACTAATCAACCTGATCGCCCCCCATCGATCCATAGTCCAACCAAGCATCACCATTGCGGTAACACCACCTACTTCAAGCACATTAACCGCAAACCCTGCCTCATCAAGACTCAGGTCATATGTGGATATCAGACCAGGCAGTATCAGAGAGAATGGGCGTACCCACGCCACCGTTAACATCGGGAATATACGTAGCGCCAGCTCGTACCAATTTAGTGACTCCCTCTTATAGTTCGCTGCCGTAATCTCCTCTCTCCTCATAGTATTTCAGCCTTCGATAGTCTACGCAGGCCCCCATCAAACATGGTTACCCTTAAAATGGGTTTACTGACAATTGGCAAAGTCCTGCCTCGTCGTCCTATGCGAACAATCCGCCATTTCAAACTCCAATTATTTTGGTTGTCCGTTTTACAATGGTATACTCCGTTCTGCTCCACACTGGCGAGGTAGCTCAATCGGCAGAGCAACGGACTCATAAGCCGTCGGTTCTGGGTTCAAGTCCCAGCCTCGCCACCATCCGTACCCCCCCCTTACCTTCACTCACGTTAACCCATCAGCTCCATCCGCGATCTAGCCTAACATCTAAACATATTTTTATTGCCCAGAGATTTCTCTTAACCACTCAACCCCCTCGTTTATATTCACCACGCCTATATCCGCAATTCCATCAGGGTCACCAACAGCCTTTACATGTACCGTAAGCATCCCGAGTGAGCGGGCCATCTTGATGTTCCTCTCCTGGTCGTCCAAAAGCACACATTCATCCGGCTCTGCCCTTAGAACCTCAAACAGCACCCCGAACGCTTCAGCTCTAGGCTTATTAATAAACTTAGTGGCATAAATATCCACAATAATCTCAAAATGGGTCTTCACCCCTAGCGCAGAGAGCACTCTGTCTGTGTGGTTCCTATCAGAATTCGTAAACACACATTTTTTCATCAAAAGCCTGTCTAAATTTTTCTCCAGCTCCACATTTCTTGACAAGTACTCGTTGTACGGAACATCATGTACATATGCCAAATATTCGTCGGTATCGATATCAGGATATTCCCTGTGCAGACCAGCCAAACTCGTGCCATATTCACGAAAATAGGCCTCCCGCTTTTCCGCCACTTCAGACTCCGATACACCAAGTCGATCTACCATATACGCGTTTATCCGCTCTCTGATCTCAAGCCAAATACCACACTTCGCCGAATAAAGTGTGTCATCCAGATCAAACACCGCCCACTTCAGTTGAACCGACATACCTACCTTATTCGACTACCGATATGGTGTGGAGAATTAAGCGGTCAGCGTGCCCGTTATCTGACTTCAACACAAGCCGAGATCCGTCGCTGGCCCTGTACAGCCCCGTCGCTACTATATATTCTCCCGGCGCGATATTTTCCGGCAACTGGATTCCATGTCGGTCCAAAACCTTAGTCCCCGCACTCCATCCAATTGTTCCATTATGGCCACCCCCCGGATATCCATCATGTTGCGCTACAGGGGGCCTCTCCATTTCAGAATACAGATGCACGAACACGATAAGGTCCGCCTCTCGTTCATTATTT
>JAKUPR010000066.1 GCA_022450585.1 Anaerolineales bacterium
GTGTAGACGCCCGGCGACCAGCCCATACGACCTGCGCGGCCGGGCCAGGCGGTCAGCCTGGTGCTCGTACGATCTCAGGGGGAGAAACAGTTGACCCACCCTGGTCAGGGAATAATACAGGCTCTAAATGGTGTCAGGACTGTGCCTGTACCGCAGACGCGTGGGGTCAAGCAAAATTGGCATGTTCCGGACCTAGAAGATGTCGGGGAACACCAACCCCGTCACCCACCAGTACAGTGACCAGCACGCCGACGAGGACTGCCACTACCACGCCGACGAGTACTGCCACTAACACGCTGACGAGTTCTGTTACCAGTACAGCGACCAGCCCAGCGACTAGCACAACGCCCGGCACGCCTACTAAAACGCCCCCTAGCACTCCGAGCAATACGCCCGAGCCCGACGAGGTAGAGGAAGATGAGGACACTGCTGATACTGAGCCCGATGGTGGACAGATCGGACCTCAGAACACACCTGGACCCGATGTGGAGGAGAGCGACCCGCAGAACACACCTGGACCCATTGAGGTGAATGTCACCCCTCCAACGATCGCGGCCACCGTGCTTGCCATTAGCACGCCCACTTCGGAGTTGCCGCCACCACTGGTCATCGTCAGTACGGCTACTCCATTTGATGCTATCCCTCAACCTACGGATGCTCCCACCGTCCCGACGGATGTCTCAGTTGGATTAGTGCTCACAAGGTTGTTGTCCGATCTGGGGGACACACAGGTTATCCGTGAGGCGATCCGGGCGTCCCCTGTCGGGAATGCCGTGGCAAGGATGATCGGCCGATTAGTACCTGAGTTGGCGCCCATGCCGACCGCCTCTCCGACCGCCACTCCGACCGCTGCGCCGGCAGCGCTGCCTGTAAATGAGGCCGCTAAACAAGCAGAGACCATTCAGGTGCAGAGTCCCGCACCGCCGCCCTCCGATGCATCCCTGTGGGTACTGATCCTGATCCTGCTCCTCCCGCTTCTGCTGGCAATACTATTTGTGATCCTTCTATGCATGCGCAACGTCACCAAGACAGTGGTACGTTTTCTGCTTGCACAGCTAGTGCTACTGGGAAGCATGCTGGTTATCCTCTTCATCATTTTCAGTAGCAGTCCGTGGCTTCTGGAGGTTGCGGGACCACAGACGTTCGCCGTGATGCTGGTTGTCCTATTGTTAGAAGAGGCCTGCCTTTTCTTGTGCGTGGTAATGCAACGTTGCGAGAAACACTACGTCATGCACCGAATTTCCGTTGACGATTTTGACTTGTGGAAGAATGTATTTGATGATCTGCGCTCCAAGCTGAAGGGTGCGGGTTCCAAGGCTGACTTTGTTTTTTGCGACATAGATGGCGCTAATGATATAGCGGTCTTGTCTGAGGTGACCAACCAGAAAAAGGGGCGCGCATTTGTACGGGCTGATGAGCCGCATATAACAATGGAACATTCGGGTGCTGAGGGCTCATTGAATGCCAACCTCCTTGTGGACAGCTATAGATCGTCGGGATGCTTCGCAAAGGATTGCGGCGCTGCTTATGTTCTTGGCGAGATACTTGTTGACGATTTTGATAACTGGAAGGATGCATTCGATAAATTGCGGCCCGAACTGAGAGCGGCGGGCTCGAAAGGCGAACTTGTTTTTAGGAACGCTGACGAACTTAACCGAATAACAGTAATGGCAGAGCTTGCTAATTTGGAAGAGGCGCGCGCGTTTATATCCGTCGATGCTCTACCCAGAGCAATGCAACACTCAGGTGATCAAGGCGCTGTACATGTTTATGTGCTGGCGGATGTCGATAAATTACCCTGATGCCTTTACGCCCTGCTCCACAATGCGGGTGCACAAACAAGTAGTTAGGCCGGTCAGCGGCTAATCTGTTCCTCTGCAATCATCTACTAATTTGCCGTTAGGAGCGAGGATGCGTATTTGTACCTTGCCTCGAAGCCCCAGTTCTTCGATGGTCTGATTGACGGTATTACAGGATTCACTAATGGCGCTTTTGGAGGCAGGAGTGCCGCTCTCGTCTTTGAGAAGCAATTTGATGTCAATTAGCGCCTCTCCGTTAGGACCATAATTTACCAGTACGTACTCCCATCTACCCTCTTTGAAAGCGTGCAACCTAGTTTGGATCAAATCAATGCATCTAGGGTGGTTTACGCAATATGCATATTCAGTTGAAGGTGAGCAGGCACCACATAATATACAGGAGACTGCTAGCGCGCGGAGTAATCGTTTTATCATCACGTATCGCTTTGTTGTGAATGGTTGTCGTTCAACAACGTTCTTGGTGACTGCGTAACTCTTTGTGGTACAACAAAGAAGTCATTGCTCAATAAATGAAGAATATTACGGTTTGCATTGACGTATACTTTTCCACAGACGATTTGCGGTTTTCGTTATTTCATGAAGTTCGTAATATACACTAGCTCCTTCATGGCCACTAAGTGAGGCCATTAGAGTTGCTGCGTATGATGAGATTTCAGGAGTGGCGTATACTGGTATACCTATGTGGCGGCGAATACGCTATTTCTTTTCAAACAGGGTCCGTTTAATTATTGGTCTAATTGTGGCCGTGGGATTAGTGGTCCTGATAGATGATTTCCTCCCTAATGGAATTCTAGGCAGACAAAAAGCCTTAGACAGAGCCGAGGCAATTTGCATTCAGGAATACATCGCATTTTCAAATCCGATTCTGGATGCCATGGATGGGCATCAGGCCGCGCTTGGCGAGCGACGGTTTGATGCTGTTCACTTTGGTCAGGTTGCCCAAAGAATGCGTAGTTTTTACGAACGTCTAGAACAATTGTCGGCGCCAGTATGTGCGTCGAATATGTCAGAGCGCGCGCTAAAGAAACTTGGTTTTCAGGAAGCAACCAAAAATGATTTTATTATCTTTGAAGAGGATTTACGCAGGTTTCATCAGGCAGCCATGACTTTGATGGACAAATCGCATCAGTGTTTCGATGGTCTTGAAGGTATAGCGATTGATATTGACTCATATACAGCTGATGAGGCAGATGCTGCGGGTGAAAATGTCTGCGAGCCGATGACAACGGCGGTCACCGTAATTGATGGCCACTTTGACGCATTGCGAAGGTTTTCATCTGAGTTTGGTGAGGAACTCCACAAACTCGGTCTAGAATAGGATCCTCGAGGTTATTACCCAGGCTTTATGACGTGATGAAGAACATGTTTGATTTGAGTGGGCAGACAGCATTAGTTACTGGAGGTAGTCGGGGCATTGGCCGTGCCATTTCTAGAATGTTAGCTGAGGCGGGTGCGGATGTTTGTCTGGTGAGTAGGGATATCCATGCCTGTAAAGATATCGCTGAAGAGATAGCTGAAAGGACGGGAAGGAGAGTTGCATCGTTCCAGTGTGATGTGAGTATTCCACAATCTATAGAATTGGCAATTCAAGGTACGATCGAAAAATTTGGAAAAATTGACGTCCTGATAAATAACGCCGGAATAATTGTCCCAAAACCTCTTGACCAACTAACACTAGAGGATTTCCAAAAGGTTTTTCAAACCAATGTTTTCGGGGCATTTCTTGTCGCAAGATCAGTCGTAGCACAAGACATGAAACCGCGTCGGGCGGGGAAAATTATAAATATAGGATCTATCGCAGCAGATTTTCCAAGAGCGGAACTAGGTGCCTATGGTTCCAGTAAGGCTGCGCTGCACACATTGACTAAGGCGATGGCAATCGAATGGGCGCCACATAATATCACGGTCAATGCTATTGCTCCAGGCCCCGTAAAGACCGACCTGAACGCAAGTATTTGGCAGAGACCAGAATTGTTCAAGAGTTTTGTCGAGCGCGTTCCTATGGGTCGATGGAGCGAGCCCGATGAAATAGGGGCACTTGCTGTATATCTGGCGAGTGACGCCGCTAAGTTCATGACCGGTTCAATTGTCAAAATTGATGGTGGATTGACGTTATCAGGAAATATGAAGATCGATGCCGGGTCTACAAAGTAACTATGGTAATTGAGTCAGTTACGTTAGAGGGAAATTTTGTTCGGCTAGAGCCTTTGAGTAAAGAACACCGGGAGGGATTGTGCCGAGCAATTTTAGATGGCGAGTTATGGAAACTGCTTGTAGCTTCGGTGCCACATCCAGATAATGTTGATGAATTCTTGAATGATGCGCATAACCTCTACAAAAGTGGTGTTGGCCTTGCATTTGCGGTTGTTGACAAACAGGCAAATAGAGTGGCTGGTTCTACGCGCTTTATGAGAGCAGATGTGCGCAATAAGCGAATTGAGATAGGCTTCACTTTTCTCGGTAAGACTTGGCAGAGGACCCACATCAATACGGAGGCTAAACTCCTGATGTTTTCGCATGCTTTTGAAAAAATGGGGTTGAACCGTGTTGAATTCCGGGCCGACTATTTGAATGGTGCATCAAGGAGAGCGTTACTGCGTTTAGGTGCCAAAGAAGAAGGAATCCTACGTAACCACATGGTAATGCCGAATGGGCGTGTAAGAGACTCGGTGGTCTATAGTGTCATCAGGAATGAGTGGCCAGGAGTGAAGCAGCACCTACACAGTAAATTAGCATAATTGTGGAAAGTGTTCGGTGCGGGACAACGCAAAGTATGCTCCTTGGAGGAACGGACCTATGACTTTAATGTTCTTGCGTATCGGATTGACGCTTGGAATTTTGTTGACGTCTTGTGTACCGGTATCCCCAGAAGCCGTGACTGAGATTGTGCAACAATCTGCGACAGATACGCCAACTTCACGGCAAAACCTTGCGACATATACCCCGCCTCCAACGTACGATCCTGTTGTGACGATGAATACCAAGGCTGTGGCTGTTACTGCGTCGCCGACCGGAACAGATTTACCAAAGGAAGTAATTTCCACGAAAGTAACTGTTTCAAGTACTGTAACTACACCCGTCTCGACAAAGGATAACAAGGCCTCTATCGGCGGGAAGGACAGGATATTTGGAAGATACCCGTGCGTTGAAGATCCTAAAATGAGATTCGCTTCGGCATTTTTCCCGCCCGAATTGATCACCGCGATAATGCCGATGGGAAAAGTCGCGCCAGATTCTGGCCATGTAACACCAACTGACCACTTGTATATACATCGTGATCCTCCTAAGGGAGAGGATACTGATTATGTATTGGCTCCAGCAGATGGGGCAATTGTTGGCATTCAAAGGTTCCCTGAGGACCAGCACCTGATTTCTGGTGATTGGTCCTCTCCGAAAGTGCCTGACTACAGAGTGGTGATTATGCATTCGTGTAGTTTATTCACCATATTCATCCATTTGGGTGAATTTGCAGCGGATATTGCTGTGCAAACTGGTGAGATACCATTAAATGGCCAATGGTCGGCTGGACAAAGTCCTCCCATTGAAATTAAGGCAGGGCAACCAATCGCAAAATTTGGTGGAGACTCTAATGATTGGAGTGTCCATGACGCAGACACTATACTCCCTGGTTTCGTGGTGCCCGAACATTATGAAATGGAGGAGTGGAAAATCCATACCATAGATCCATTCACGTTATACGATGATCCGGTGAAGTCGGCACTCATTGCAAAAGTTATTCGGGAAATAGAGCCTATAGCCGGTAAAATTGATTACGATGTAGAAGGGACTATCGCTGGAAACTGGTTCCTTGATGGTACTGTGGATTACCGTGGTAACGTCCCAGTGGGTACCCCAAGATATTGGGATGGTCATCTATATATCGGTTATGGTTATATAGACCCCACTCAAATCCGGATATCCATTGGTTTTCTTACTGACATTAGCCGGGATATGTGCAACATTTGTCGTGGTGCCTATGGAGTACGTGGGAATGATCCTTATCCTGACACTGTGACGTCAGCGTCAGGAATAATAAAATACGAGCTTATGTCGAGGAATGAGCAATCTAAGTGGATTAGAGAACAAGTTGGAGATGTATCTCTTGGCACATTACTCGTGGAACACCTAGGAGACCGCACTATACGCATAGAAATGGTTGTGGGAATGGCTCCTCAGGATGTATCAGGATTCTCGGACAACGCTCGTTTGTATAGACGGTAATACACAAAATATTTTGCGGTATCAGTGCTGAGAAATCATTTTTCATAGTAATAAGCGGGAGGAAGAATGGCCCATTATCTAGTACGAGCAAGATTGAAGGTTGACATTGCTAATGAGCTACGGCAACGGATATTGAATGAGGAATTCTTGAGCATGCGTCCGTTTGGCAAATCGCTAACACGATCTATGAACGGGTTGAGGTACGACCCAAATACAGATGAAGTACTGTGGGAGGAGGAAGATTATTGTTCCCCTCCGTTG
>JAKUPR010000067.1 GCA_022450585.1 Anaerolineales bacterium
GAAATAAGGTTCTCATCTTTAATGATTGACTTAGGATAGTATTCTATAATCTCATTTTTTGCTTTTTCTAAGGCATTTAGAATGATTTTTCTAAATCCTCTTGAATCAAGACCTATCACATCACATTCGATCCGCCTCCGGAAGATGCGGATTTGGAGCAAAGGGAGGATGATAGTGAGGATATTGTGCGGCACAGGTTGGCTGAGTACTACGAAAACACGACGCAGCTCCTTAACTATTACAAGCAACGGGGAGTGTTAATGCAGTTTGATGGCGAGCTTAGTATCGATGATTTGACTGAGGCGCTTATGTTGGCTGTGGGAGAGCGGACCCTTGCGTGATTGTCATCAAGTCAGCGAGCGAAATCGCGTCAATCCGGCAATGCGGGCGCATCGTTGCGACAGTGCTTCACGAGTTGAGGGGTCGTATCCGGCCAGGAGTTACCACTTTGGAACTAGACGAATTTGCCGAGCAGCAATTGGCCCTTATGGATGCAGTGTCTCCTTTCAGGGGTTATCAACCCGACCCTACGATGCCTCCTTTTCCGGGAGTTACTTGCATGTCCGTTAATGCTGAAATTGTACATGGGGTTCCGGGTAAACGCCGTTTGCGTGAAGGAGATGTTCTGACCGTGGACTGCGGAGCTAAGCACCGGGGTTGGATTGCTGATGGAGCCTGGACGTTTGAAGTCGGTGGAGTAAGTGACGAGGCAAGAAAATTACTTGAGACGACCGAGCGCGCGCTTTACGCATCTATTGCTTGTGCGAGAGTGGGAAAGCGGACTGGTGATGTTGCGGCTACTATGCAGGAGGAAGTTGAGCGGTCTGGTTATAACGTTATTCGCCATCATACCAGTCATGGGATTGGGCGTAGTCTGCATGAGGACCCGCAAATATTGAATCATGGTCGAGCCGGAACAGGGATACCCTTGCGTAATGGCATGACAATAGCGTTGGAGCCGATGGTTCTTTCCGGTGGGACTGAGACCCATGTCTTGGATGATGGATGGACGGTGGCTTCAAATGACGGTGGACTTACTGCGCATTATGAGCATACAATAGCCATCACTGATGGAGAAGCACAGATTCTGACTAAGTTGTAATAGTATCCTGAGGAATGTTATGAAAGTGTCTGCATCAGTAAAGAAGCGTTGTCCAAAGTGCAAGATTGTGCGGAGGCGTGGCCGTGTGTATGTGATATGTGAAAACAAACGGCACAAACAGCGCCAAGGTTAAGAGTGGTAGACAAGGTGAGGGATTGAAATGGCTCGAATTGAAGGAATTGATTTGCCGCGTACTAAACGCATAGAGGTGGCACTGACATACATCTATGGAATCGGTAAGTCGCATGCACGAGCAGTGCTGACGAGTGCTGGAGTCGACTCTGATACTAAAGTGAAAGATTTGACTGAGGCTGAAGTCATCGCTCTAAGAGATTGTATTTCGAATGATTATCGTGTAGAGGGTGATTTGCGCCGTCAGGTGCAACTCAACATTAAGAGGTTGACAGAGATTGGTTGTTATCGTGGAAAGCGCCATCGAGTCAATCTTCCTGTGCGGGGACAGCGCACACGCACAAACGCTCGTACTCGTAAGGGTACGAAAAAGACCGTAGCGGGTCGTGGGCGCAGACGTGGTGCTAGGAAGAAGTAGTTAGAGGGATAGGATAATATGGCAACTCAAAAGCAATCATCGAAGAAGAGACGTGAGAAAAGGCGTGTGCCGCGTGGTCGTGTATATATTCATGCGACATTCAATAACACTATTGTCACAATTACTGATCAGCGTGGAGGTGTCATTGCGTGGGGGAGTGGCGGTACTGTTGGTTTCAAGGGATCACGGAAAAGTACTCCTTACGCAGCACGTCTTGCTGCTGACAAGGCAGGTAGAGATGCTCTGGATATGGGGCTGCAGGAGGTTGATATTTTCGTGAAGGGTCCGGGACCTGGACGAGAGTCAGCGATACGAGCAATTCAGGGCCTGGAGATTGCCGTGAACTCGATTACGGATCGGACTCCGGTGCCGCACAATGGTTGTCGGCCACCGAAGAAGAGGCGGGTGTAAGCACGATGTATAAACAAATTGAAAGTATTGAGACTAGGGATAGATGAATTATGGCGAGATATACTGGTCCAGTCTGCAAATTGTGTAGACGTGAGGGAGCCAAGTTGTACCTTAAGGGCTCGCGTTGTTTAGGTCCAAAATGCTCTTTTGATAAACGTGGGTATGGCCCTGGGCAGCATGGCCAGCAGGCACAATGGCGTCGGCGGCGGGATTCTGATTTCGCCATTCAACTTAGAGCGAAGCAGCGGGCACGGCGTGTTTACGGGGTGCTTGAGAGACAATTTCGTAGATATTATCGTAAGGCCGTTCGTGAGAGAGGACTGACAGGCCTAGCTTTGCTACAATTACTAGAGACGCGTCTTGACAACGTTGTTTACCGACTGGGGTATGCACGGAGCCGTGCTGAGGCCCGTCAGTTGGTATCCCATGGTCACTTCTTACTGAACGGTAGACGCACTAATGTGCCCTCCGCCCGTCTAAATCCTGGTGATGAAATTGCGGTTCGGGGCGGGTCTCGGGGCCGGCAGTTTTTTCAGGCTCTTGGTGATGATGCAGAAGGGCGCACGGTGCCAACATGGCTGACCAGGGACGTGTCTAACCTGACTGGGAAGATGGAAACGATGCCGGCCCGTCAAGAGATTGATGAGCCAGTAAATGAACAACTTATTGTGGAATTTTACTCGCGTTGATGAAAAAGTGGACTGGTGAAGTCCGGCGCGTGCATGAACGCTAGGAGGCATTTGATTTGATTTCGATGACAGGTATGGTATCACCAAAGATTGAGCGGGACGCAGTCTCGCGTAATTACGGTAAATTTTCTATTAGTCCTTTGCAGAATGGGTATGGAATTACATTGGGTAACGCTCTCCGACGCATACTTCTATCGTCCTTAGAAGGGGTTGCGGTAACATCGATTCGGGTGGAGGATACTTATCATGAATTTACTGACCTGCCTGGGATTCGCGAGGATATGACCCAGATTATGCTGCAAATAAAGCAGCTTCGCATGAGACTGCATGAAGGTTCGACTTCTAGAATTTATCTAAACGTTAGCGGTGAGGGCGTAGTTTCGGCGGCTGATCTCGAGTGTTCGGCGGAGCTGGAGTTGATAAACCCTGACCTATATCTCTTCACTGTAGATGCGGCTTCCGCTAAAACTCAAATGGAGATGACGGTCCAGCGCGGGCGCGGATACTCTCCGGCAGAGGACCGTGGCCGTTTGCCTGTTGGGGAGATGCCGACTGATGCTATCTATAGCCCTGTGAAGAGAGTAAATTGGGATGTTGAACGTGCCCGTGTAGGTCAGGACACTGGTTTTGACAACCTAGTAATGGAGATTTGGACGGATGGCACTATAGCGCCAGAGGAAGCTCTGAGTGGAAGTGCAGCGATTATGATGCATCACTTGCGCGACATTGCCGGAGTTACTGAGGAGATGCTTCTTGAGACGGAGACGGAGGAGCCTGAGGAGTCTGTCTCAAGCGAGGTGTTTGAAATTCCGATTGAGCAGCTAGATCTTTCAGTGCGTGTGTTCAACTCCCTTAAGCGTACAGGTATTACTTCGGTCGGAGAAGTGTTGGACCACATGTCTCGTGGGGATGAAGCCATGATGGCAATACGGAATTTTGGAGATAAATCTCTTTCTGAACTACGTGAGAAGATGGTTGAACGCGGGTACGTTGAAGCCGATGACCAGGACAACACTGCTGAGGTTGAGGCGGATGCAGAGTTAGTAGAATGAGACATCGCATTTTTGGTCGTCGCCTGAATCGTTCGGGTGCACACCGGCTATCTCTGAGACGAAATTTAATGAACGAGTTGGTTCGTCACGAGAGGATTCGTACGACGGAGGCTAAGGCGCGGGCTATCCGGGGAGAGATAGAACGAATTATCACAATTGCAAAGCGTGGATTGCGCAATGAGGGTGCTGACGCACAGGTACAGGCGCGGCGAACGGTTATGCGGCGTCTTAACAACAAGAGTATAGTTGCGAAGTTGTTCGAGGAAATTGCGCCCCGTTTTGAGAATCGTCCCGGAGGTTATACGCGGATCTTGAAACTCGGAGTGCGTTCTGGTGACGCTGCTCGTGTGGTGTTACTTGAGTTTGTAGAAGATTAGGTAGAGTAATTGGGTTGTTTGCGAGAGTGAGTGCAGGTGCGGCGGTTTCGAGCCACTCTGGAGTATGACGGTACAGAGTATTATGGGTTTCAGAGACAGGCCAAGCATCGGACGGTCCAGGCTGAAGTCGAGGCTGCTATCGGACGAGTGTGTAACGTGGATAGGGTTGTGGTCAGTTGTGCCGGAAGGACGGATAGTGGGGTACATGCAAGAGGACAAGTCATTGCTTTCAATGCGGAGTGGCGGCACTGTCTGTCTGACCTTCTCCGTGCTATTAATGCGCATTTACCTAGCGATGCTTCCGTGGTTGCATTGGACTATGCGGAGGATGGGTTTGATCCACGTCGGGCAGCTCGGTGGCGTCGCTACGAATACAATATATACAATGCTCCGGTTCGGTCGCCGTTGTATGCGCGCATGAGTTGGCGAGTGTGGCCGGAACTGGATTTGGATGCGATGCAGGTTGGATCAGATTTCTTAATAGGTGAGCACGACTTCGCTTGTTTTGGTAGGGCACCTGAAAAGGGCGGTCATACGATTAGGACTGTCCGTGAAGCTAAATGGAGAGCGGAAGGACTATTCTTGAATTTTACGGTTGAGGCTAATGCATACCTATATCATATGGTACGCAGCATTGTTGGAGCGTTGCGTTTAGTAGGAACCGGTAGATGGAACGCTGATATGATGAACGAGGTGCTTAAATCGAAGGATCGAGGGCGATGTGTCGTTCTAGCCCCGCCCCAGGGACTTGTTTTAACGGAAGTTAAGTATTGAGGCTTGAGATTGTGAACAAGACATATATTAACAAGACATATATTACTAAACTCAGTGACATTAATCGCGAGTGGCTTGTGGTGGATGCGACTGGACAAACACTTGGGCGACTGGCGACCCGAATTGCGACAATACTATCTGGCAAACACAAAGCCAACTATACTCCCAACTTGGATATGGGCGATTTTGTGATAGTGGTTAATGGGGCAAAGATTTCGGTAACGGGCAATCGTTTAGACGCAAAACTCTATCGGCGGCACACTGGTTATCCCGGCGGGCTGAAAGAGATTACGCTGCGGCGAATGCTGGAAACACATCCCGAACGTGTAATCCAGTTGGCAGTGAAAGGGATGCTGCCGAAAAACAAACTAGGACGGCAAATGTTGAAGAAACTGAAAGTGTATACTGACTCAGAACATCCGCATGGGGCGCAGAGACCACGCCAACTTGGAAACTAATTTATGGATACCAGAGAATATCACGAAGCTGTCGGACGTAGAAAGGAAAGTACGGCACGAGCGCGTATTTATGTAGGTGGCAGTGGCGATGTGGTAGTGAACGATAAGCCGGCACAGCAGTATTTCCCACGGGTTGGAGATATCAAGAGAGTTTTGCTGCCTCTGGGTTTGTCGGGATGTGAGGGTAAAGTGGATGTGAGTGTACTGGTATCGGGTGGAGGAGTTACTGGTCAAGTGGATGCGAGTGCTCATGCTATTTCGAAAGCGATTCTGAAGCTCGACCCTGATGTACGTAAAGTGCTGCGTGGTGCGGGATTGCTGACTCGAGATGCTCGCGTGAAAGAACGAAAGAAACCGGGCCTAAAGAGAGCGCGCAAGGCGCCGACTTACACCAAGCGTTAGGTGCAAAAAGGGCCGGGAAAATTGCCGGCCCGTTTTTTCTGCTTGGGTATAGAAGCATGGCAATAATTTTCATCGTGGGACTTGGTCCCGGCCCCGTAGAGCAACTTACGGCAGATGCCAGAAGGATTCTACTGAGTAGTAAGAGATTGCACCTCGTTGGAACTGATGGCTCCAGTTTGAACATTGAGAATGGCGCGCATAGTTGTTCATATGAACTGGATGTGGACCCGATTGTCCTAGCTAAAGATGTGGTGGCGGATGTTGAGAAATGGCCTGAAGTTACTCTGGCGGTACCAGGCGATCCGACTGACTGGCAGATATTATTAGAGGGTTTAGACAGGTTTGCA